>JAGBYN010000136.1 GCA_017628775.1 Bacteroidaceae bacterium
CACGATTCGTGAGTTGATTGACGACGGGCCGACACGGGGATCGGCCCCTACATCTCTCTTAACCTCTTAACGGACCGTTAGGTCCCTCTTAACGAGGCGAAGCCTCTTCTCTCATCTCTCAACTCTCATCTCTCATCTCTAAACTCTAAACTCTAAACTCTCAACTCCATTAAGCCTTTCTTTCCAACTCCTGGAGTTCTTCCATCTTCTTGGTCTGGAGGAATTCGTAAACGCCACAGAGGTGTTCGCGCACCTTGCCGTGGCCGAATTCATAGACCTTTGTGGCGAGTCCGTCGAGGAAGTCGCGGTCGTGGGATACGCAGATAAGGGTGCCGTCGAAGTCTTGAAGCGCCTGCTTGAGCACGTCCTTCGTCTTGAGGTCGAGGTGGTTCGTGGGTTCGTCGAGGATGAGGAGGTTGACGGGTTCAAGCAGGAGTTTGAGCAATGCCAGGCGAGTGCGTTCGCCCCCAGAGAGTACCTTGACCTTCTTTGTGCTCGCTTCGCCTCCAAACATGAAGGCACCGAGCAGGTCGCGAATCTTGTTGCGGATATCGCCCTTTGCTACGTCGTCGATGGTTTGGAACACGGTGAGGTTTTCATCAAGGAGCGATGCCTGATTTTGTGCAAAGTAGCCAATCTGCACGTTGTGACCTAAGGTGAGCGTACCTTCGTGCTGGAGTTCGCCCATGATGCACTTCACGAGGGTTGACTTACCTTCGCCGTTGCGTCCTACGAATGCCACCTTATCGCCACGCTCAATCATGAGGTTAACATTAGAGAAGATGCGCTTTTCATCGAACGCCTTGCCCACGCCATCCATAATTACAGGATAATTTCCTGAACGGGGCGAAGGTGGGAACTTAAGGCGCAGATGTGAGGTATCTTCCTCATCGACTTCAACGAGTTCGAGTTTCTCGAGCATCTTCACGCGGCTCTGCACCTGGAAGGTCTTTGAGTACGTGCCCTTGAAGCGCTCGATGAAGTCCTTGGTTTCCTGAATCATCTTCTGCTGCTCTTCCCACTGCTTCATTTGCTGTTCGTGGCGTTCAGCGCGAAGTTGGAGGTATTGCGTGTAGGGCACCTTGTAGTCGTAGATTCTGCCCATGGTCACTTCGATGGTGCGCGTCGTGATGTTGTCCACAAACTTGCGGTCGTGGCTGATGACAACCACCGCCTTGCCGTTGCTGATGAGGAAGTCTTCGAGCCAACCGATAGATTCAATGTCGAGGTGGTTGGTGGGCTCGTCGAGCAGGAGCACGTCGGGATTCTTGAGCAGGAGTTTTGCGAGTTCGATGCGCATGCGCCATCCGCCGGAGAATTCGCTCGTCTGGCGGTTGAAGTCGCTGCGTTCGAAGCCCAAGCCAAGGAGTGTCTTTTCCACATCCTCTTCAAAGTGGGTCATGTCGATGGCATAGAACTTTTCGCTCATCGTTGCCACTTGCTCGATGAGTTGCATGTACTCGTCGCTCTCGTAGTCGGTGCGCTCTGCCAACTGCTTGTTGAGTTCCTCTATCTGCGCTTCCATCTCGTGGAGGTGCGCAAACGCCTGTGCGGTTTCTTCAAAAACGGTGCGTCCGTCTTCCGTCATCAAGTGCTGAGGCAAATAGGCTATTACGGTATCTTTAGGTGCAGATACCTGTCCGCGCGTTGCGGTTCTGACGCCAGCCAGAATCTTGAGGAGTGTACTCTTGCCGGCACCATTCTTCCCCATGAGGGCGATGCGGTCTTTTTCGTTAATTACAAAACTTATGTCGCTAAAAAGCGTACTGCCACCAAATTCGACAGTAAGTCCATCTACTGATACCACGTTATAAAAATATATTATTTAAGGTGGGGACCATGAATGATTCGAACAGAATGCTCATCAACTCGCCCCACAGTTTTTAATTATTCTTTCGTCACATGCAAAATTACAATAAAGTTACGAAAGCAACCGTAAATTGATCAAGACAGGTTCTATAAATTCGTTGTTTTATTATTTCGGTTGATTCCGAGCTTGTTGCCTTGCTTATCTTTTTTGTTCATCCTGCTTTTCCATCATTACCGTATCGTCCGAATCAATAAAGAGCGATTCAGAAGTGTCGGTCAATGTTTTTTTCTTTTTATTTTCCTTAGCGCCAGCCTTGATTAAATTTCGTGCAGCAGTAATGATGCTTGCGCCACCATCCGATGTTGTGATTTTTAATTTATTCATCTTTTTAATGGTGTCGTTCATGCTCGTTTCAACCTCAGCAAATCTTTGACTGAAGTCCTGAACGCGATCAATAACCATGTTTGCTGCATCAATCATCACTTGCTGATTATTGAGTTGTCGCACCTGCGTCCACATCATTTCAAGAACCCTAAGATTCATATACATGGTTTGCGGTCCAAGAATCATCACCCCTGCATCGTAAGCTTCGCGCCACAATGCTGCATCATTAAGCAGGGCTAAATTCAAAGCCCCTTCAATGGGGATATACATAATGGCAAAGCTCAAGCGGTTGTAGCCAGAGGGCAGATAACGGGTGTAGTCCTTCTTTGCCAGTCGTTTAACTTGATTTCTGACACTCTGAATGTGAGCTTGCAAAAAGGTGGTTCGGCACGTAGCATCGTCGGTATTCATATATCGCTCATAGTCGGTGAGCGACATCTTTGAATCGACAACAACATGGCGATTATTGGGGAAATGCAAAATAAAATCAGGAATAAGTCCCCTACCCTCGTCATCCTTCATGGCTTTTCCACTGGCCTGGCGGAGCGTCTCCTGCGTACTATATTGTTCCCCCTCCTTCAGTTCGAGGTCCTCCAGCAATTGTTTCAGCTTCAGTTCGCCGAAATTGCCTTGCACCTTTACCTCGCCAGTAAGTGCTCGTGTGAGCCGATCGGCAGTTTCACCCAAAGCCATGCTTTTCTGCATGTTAATCTTTATGGTTTCGTCTAAGCGCGCCAAGGCTTCGTGTTGTTGTTCTTTATTTTTCAGGAAAGCCTCTTGCATATCCTTCAGACTTTTCTGTAGCGGATCAATGATTTGCGACACTTGTTCCTTATTACGCGCACCAAGTTCTTCCTGACGTGCTTTCAGAACCCTCTCAGATGTGGAGCGCATTTGTTCCTGAATCAGTTGCAACTGCGTTTCCACTTGTTTTTTATTCATATCGCGCATCGTGTCGAGCTGTTGTTGAAAGGCTGCCTGCGTTTGCTTCAACTGCTGTTCAAGGCTTTGGGCATGCGCCAATTTCAGGTCGTGAATTTCACCCTTAAACCGTTCGATTTCCTGCGCGTGGCGTTTCTCGGTCTCCGCTTTATCCTGCGTCCATTGCGCAGTGGCACTTTCATGCAGTGCCTTCAGCACATCGCGCTCGCTGCTAAGCTTTAAGAGTTCTGCCCGACATTGCTCATTAGCTTTTTCCAAAGCCTCATTCTTGGCTGCGAGGTCATCCTGAGCCATCGACGGTTTGCTTTGCTTGCCCACAAAAAAGCCACCAACCAGGGCAAGCACCACACTTGTTATAATAATTACCAAATAAAATTCCATTCTGTTGATTTGTTGACCAATAAAAATCTATTGATTAAACCTGCTGTTTCTCAAAACGCAATCCACCCGTATGCTTTATTGGACCAATGCAAAAAATAACGTCGGTAAAGCGTACGGGTGACTTGATTATTGTGTTTCACGAATACTTACTCCTCTGATTCATCAGTGTCGCGTTGCTTGCTGAAGAAAGAGAAATTCACACTGCCATAAGCACGGTGTTCCAGGAAATAGGGGTGTGCCGAAAAGTCGTAATCCTTACCATGCTCAACCACCACTAATGTTGAATCCTTAATCATTTGGCTGTTCATAATGCGATCGGGCAATTCACCTAACTCTTTAAGCGCATAAGGAGGGTCGGCAAAGATTAAGTCGTAAGTTTCACGACAACGTTCAATATAACGCAAGGCATCGCCACACAAGGGTCGTGCAGCAGGGGTCTTTAACGCTTTGATGCACTCCAAAATAAAACTAAAGTGCTTGCGATCCATTTCAACTGTCGTCACCTTTTTACATCCCCTGGATAATAATTCAAGGGTGATGCTCCCTGTGCCCCCAAAAAGATCGAGCGCCGAAGTCTCTTCAAAATCAAGATAGGCCCTCAGGACATTAAACAGATTTTCCTTGGCAAAGTCCGTCGTGGGGCGTGCCTTGAAGTTTCGGGGTATGTCAAAATGCTTACCTTTATAAATACCTGTAATGATTCGCATGACTAAATTATTTATAGGTAGGTTCGATAAATGAGTTGTTTATTCTTTCGGTTGATTCCGAGCGTGGTCGCTTTGCTTATCATTTGGGCCGTTTGCAAATCGACTCAGACTAAATTACAGAACCTACCTATAATGTGAGAATATAAAGGTCATCATATCGTAGGGCATCTCTTCTTCAGATGCAATTTCATGATGCTTAAATTCATTGGCGGGCAACACGGGGAGCGTGTTGGGCGCAAACTGACGCATCATCACCAGCAAGGGATTACGCATGGTGGCGTCGCCTGCAATGTCAATCTTCGTCTGTTGCAGGTTAAAGTTCAACGTATTGGCAATGTTCACCAAGAAATACGCCACATCCTCAACCGTTTGGACTTTATAGGTATTCAGCAAACGAAGTTTCGCATTTTCGCACGCCATGACAATCGCCTCATTGGGCAATAAATACACGAAGATGCGTTGCCCCAGCTCCTTCACAAAGACATGCCGCATCACCGACGTAAACAGCGATTCATAGTGCACTTCGCCCAATTCTTGTTCTATCGTTTGGCAGGTCAGTTCTGGAAGTCCAAAAAGCAAAACGACATTAGCGGCAGGCACGACATCGTAAAACACGCGTTGCTTGTTTTCAGGAAGCATACTGTAATTATAAAAGGATTGACAGTCCTCTTCTTGAAAATCATCCAAGGGCACCGCAACAATGCCGCCCGTCACCGTCACCGTAAGCCCATCCTGAGGTTGTGCCTGGTTCAGGGAGAAGGTTTGCTTGGCATGGCGCAGTTGCTCTGCAAGCGAGGCGTTGCCCATTAAAGGCAAAGACTTAAATTCAAAAGCGCGTCCTTGCTCTAAACGAGCGAAGCACAACGATGAAGGGGAAAGACGTAGGAGTAACAAGGGGATATGTAATTAAAGGTGGGTTCTATAATTCGGTATTGCATTTATTTTTTTGAGCCAACACCCATCCATAGGGAATCAGCAAAGACAAAAGCACACCCGTCAAGTTGGCATATATATCATAAAGGTCATAACCTCGGTAATCCGTGAGGGCTGCCTGAGCCCATTCAATACCAACACTCATAAGGGCTGGAGCAAGCGTCGCTAAGAGCAGACACCGCATCCATGCTATGCTTTGATGGCTTCGGATATATTCGGTCCATATCACGCCACACGTACCTAAATACATCACCAAATGACACAGCTTGTCAAATCCCACCATTGTGGGTAGATCAACAGGCAAAGCACTGGGTTTGCAAAAGCAAAGAATAAAGATAAGTACGATGCAACAAACAGAAAACCGATATCTCAATAAATATGCTTTCATTACCAAAATTTATTATGTTCTTCTGAATATTCAAAGCCAACAGCGCCCAAAGTAGATATAAGCCATTCATGGTCAATATCCTCCGCCCGACAGAGTTCGTCGAGCGAAGGATATTGGTCGCGCAGTTTCATATTGATGTAACTGAACAAAATCATAGGATCACTTGGAACCATACTTATTTTATTTCTTGATTTCGTATGTTCCCGTACCCACGTGCTGACCATCCACAAAGATATAGGTTGTGAAGACACCGGGCTTAAGGATTTCCAGAACAGGCACAAACACCTTTATGTTTTGCGCACTACCATCATATTCCACCACCTTTGTGGCTGAATAATCCAGCTGTTTGTTTTCATAGGTAAACTTACCCGAAGCATTGACGATTTCACCATTGGGTTTAGCCAGTTGAATGTAAACCGTGCGCACCCCAGTTTGTGCCGTCACATTACGTTCAAGCGAAAAGTCAATTGCAAAGGTCTTGATATCATCGCAACGCTTCGCTAACTTACCATTCTTCTTCAAAGGCACAATCACCACCTCAGTTGCATTGAGCTGAGCTGCAATTTCCACCTTTTCCTGAAGCGCTTCACGCTGACTATTGATTTCGTCATTTTTCTTTCGCGTACGCGCAGCTTCGGCTAACGCTTCATCGCGCTCGTAAGCCAACGCCACGTTCAAGCGTTGCAAAGAGTCAACTTGGCGAATATAATCGCGCAACACCGAACGCACCGTTTCCAATTCCTTCTTCAAACGCAAAATCTCAGCCGAGCTTGAGGCCTTAACGTTTTTCAGTTCTTTAAGCAATTCTTCGGCACGCTTTTGTTCCTTGTCCAGCAAATTCGCCAACGAGTCGTTCTTCACGGTTTTCTTCAACTCGGCGTACTGCAGTGCAAACTCTGCGTATTGATTTTCCATTTCGCGTTTATCAAGTTCTGCCAATTGTCGCAGTTCCTCTAATTCACGCTCCTTTTGTTTTAATTTTTCCGAATCACCGCAACTCATAACCATCCCGCCCATGAGTGCCAGGACGATGAACGAAGCGATAAATCCTAATGTTAATTTCTTCATGATTTGCTTATTTGTAGAAGACGACCTTAAAAACGCTGACGCCATGAAGCGGTCCTAAACCATTCCTAAAGTCGTCTTCCTGAAACATGTTATTCCACAATCGTTACCCAACCATGAGTATCAGCCTCAATACCATATTGGATATTGCGAAGCTTTGTGTAGAGTTGTTGGCTAACAGGACCGGGCTTACCATCCTTAGCAATGACATAGCTTTGCTTGGTATCCAAGTCATCAATGCGACCGATAGGACTAATCACTGCTGCCGTACCACAAGCACCGGCTTCTTCAAATTCAGCAAGTTCCTCAACGGGGATTTGACGACACTCTACATTCAAACCTAAATCCTTAGCCAACTGTTGTAAACTCTTGTTGGTAATTGAAGGAAGGATTGAGCTTGACTTTGGTGTTACGTAAGTATTGTTTTTAATACCAAAGAAGTTTGCAGCACCACATTCATCAATGTACTTCTTTTCCTTGGCATCGAGGTAGAACTCACATGAATAGCCTAAATCGTGAGCCAACTTATTGGCACGCAAGCTGGCTGCATAGTTACCACCAACCTTAAATGTACCAGTACCGAATGGCGCTGCACGGTCGAACTCACGCACAACTACATAGTTTGTGGTGTTAAAGCCACCCTTGAAGTATGGACCTACGGGAGTTACGAAAATCATGAACAAATATTCATCTGCAGGACGCACGCCTACCTGAGCACCTGTACCAATGAGCAAGGGACGGATATAAAGTGCCGCACCACTTTCGTAAGGAGGAATGAAGCGTGCATTCAACTTCACCACCTTCTTCACCATTTCAGCAAAGAGCTCTGTGGGCAATTCAGGCATCATGATACCACGACATGTGCTTTGCAAACGCGCAGCATTTTCTTCCAAACGGAACACACGTACCTTACCATCAGGACAATTGAAGGCCTTCAAACCCTCAAAAGCCTCTTGGCCATAATGCAAGGCAGTTGCTGCCATGTGGATGTTAATGGTATCAGAGCTACTTACTTCTACTTCGCCCCACTTACCGTTGCGGTAATAACAACGCACGTTATAATCTGTTGGCATGTATCCAAATGAAAGATTTGCCCAGTCAATTTCTTGTTTCATAGTTTTGTTTGTGTTTTAAATCAGTATGTTTTTTAATGTTTTTTCTAATCCGAAAGCAAAAGTACACATTTATAATAAAGGAAAGTGTGGTTTGCGCCTAAAAATCCCTAAATCATTTAAAGTTTTGCTGTTTTTTATCAAAATATATGCTTTCATTTCCATTTTTAGCAATGAATAAACGGTCAACAGACAATCATCATGTCTATTGACCGTATATTTTTACTGCATATAATCGATGAGCACCAAATAATCGCCTTCTGCCTCAATGGTCACTTCCGTTGAAGTCACTTCATTCAACGTGCCTTGCCACCACGCATTAAAATCATAAATAGGATAGCGCAAACCTGAACTTTTGAAACCTGTGGCGCCGAAATTGATAATGGAGATTTGCTGTTTGGGGTGCAGACTGAATGTGCATAAACCGCTCACAGGGCGTATCTCGCAATAATCGGTGTACATGCACACGTTTAAACCTCGATGATGATACGCCATGAGTAAACTGATATTACCCAAAGTATGGCATTCACGCTTACCCGTTGCACCAACAATAACGATATCGGTTTCGCCCGAACGACTGATGTAATTGACGGCTTTCGTGAGGTCGTTGAACTCCTGTTCTTCCACCACATGCAAACAATGCGCAAAGCGTTGACGCACATCGGCGTTTAAAGAATCGGCATCGCCAACAATGGCTGTCGGCACACCACCTTCTGCCACAAAACGGTTGGCTGCGCCATCGCAACACACAACGGGGCAATGTCCGTTCAAAAATTCAAGAGGAATACGGTGAGTGGGATAATCACCATTGGCTAAGAGAATGGTCATTTTATTGAGATGAGAGTTGAGAGTTTAGAGTTTAGAGTTTAGAGAGGAGAAATGTAGGGGCCGATCACTGTGTCGGCCCGTCGTCAATCAACTCATGAATCGCGCTAATCAGTGTCGGCCCGTCGTCCAATCCACGCACGAATCGCGCTAATCCACGTCGGCCCGTCGTCAATCAACTCACGAATCGTGCCAAACCCTGCCGGCCCGAGGTCCAATCCACGCGCCTATCTCTGGTTGGTTTGCGCAATGCGTTTCCAGCGTTGGTAGCCGTAGATGGCGATGACGGTATAGACGGCGTAGAGGATCGCTGTGAAGTAGAGCGACTTATAGAGGTAGAGCGCTACGTAGAGCGCATCGACTGTGCCCCAAACGAGCCACTGCTCTACATATTTTCGCGACAACATCCACATGCCTACGATGCTTAGCGCTGTGGTGAAGGCATCGCTGAGTGGGACGTCGCTGTCCGTGAACGTGGTGAGTACCCATGCCAGTACACCAAAGCAAGCGATGCACGTCAGGGCGGCCTTCCCCCAAACCGGGCGGGGCGTATGGGTGATGGGCACGTCAAGGGTCTTGGCAGACCCCACTTTCCACACAATCCAGCCGTAGAGCGCAGCGAGGATGTAGTATATCTGTATGCCACAGTCGGCATAGAGGCGCGCGTCGTAGTAAACAACGGCATAGACGGCGGGCATAATGGCACCGACAATCCATAAATAAATACTCGCCTTGAGTTCTAACCATAGATAGACGAAGCCCAGAACGAAGCCAATGATTTCGAGCATAAGCGGTGGAGGAGTTGGTGAGAGTTTTGTAAACAGAGGTACGCGCGCTGTGTGGACAGTGCGGCGTACCTCATTTGTGTATATAACGTTCAGTCGGATTTAGAACTTCAGTGTCAGGTGTGCCAGGAAGTTGGTGCGCGCCTGTGCGGCATAGCCAGTGTAGTTCACGCGATTGTCGGGTGTGTTAAGGTATTCCGAAGAAGCCCAGCCATTATTTTCGTAAGCCTTATTGAAGAGGTTGTTAACCCTGAAACCAATGGTAGCGCTTTCGAGGCTACCAAGGTGGCGGAACGTGTAGGCCAGGTCAAGGTTGCTGATGCAGTAATCTTCGAGTTTATGTTCAGCCACATCGGCATTGCTCATATATTGCTCGCCCACGTATTGCGTGCTCAATCGGGCAAAGAAACCCTTGTACTCATAGCTCAGCTGTTGACTGGCAACCAACGAAGGCGAGAAGGCGATGTGCGTGGTGCCGTGCTCGATGGTTTGTGCCGGGAGTTCGTTCCAGTCGGCATCGTAGCCATAGAGCGTTTCACTAAAATTCTTGATGCGATTTTTCGAGAGGGTAACATTGGCATCCCACTTCAGTCCGAAGGGGAATTTTACTGCGGTTTGTAGCTCCACACCCATGCGGTAGCTGTCCTTCACGTTGGCAGAAACGGGTTCGCCAATTTCGTTGAGTTCGCCCGTGAGCACGAGTTGGTCGGTGTAATCCATGAAATAGAGGTTTGCGCCAATGTGGAAGTTTTCCGTAGCGTAGTGTGCACCGGCTTCGTAGTCAACGAGTTTTTCGGCACGCGGCAGTTGCGTGAAGTATCCGTCGGTGTAGTTGTTGCGCGTAGGCTCCTTGTGGGCAATGCTTGCTGAGGCAAAGAGGCGCAGCGCTTTCGTAGCGTTCCAGTTGAGCCCTACTTTGGGGTTGAAGAAGTCGAACTGCTCATCGATGTCAAGTCGCTGCATGCCCGATGCGTCGAGGCTGTTGTACTTGTCGTTGGTGCCCGCGATGTGGTAGTCGATGTGGCGAATCTGCAAGTCGGCATAGGCCGAGAGCGAAGGCAGGAGCGCATATTCGCCCTTCAGGAAGATGTTGGCATCCGTCTTTCTGCCCTGACTGCGGTAGTACTCTGTATTGGGGTCGAGCGCTCCGAGGTAGTTCTTCGTCCAGAGCACGTGGCCAAAGTGGTTGCCCACATAGCGGCTGGCAGCAGCGCCGAGCGTGGCGTTGAGGCGGCTGTCGCGGTAGTTGACGGAGACATTTCCGCCCCCAAAATCGTTGTCGAGCGACTTACGGCGAATGAGGTCGGACTTCTTTACCAGCGTACCGTCGGCCAGCGTGTAGGGCGTAAGTCCGTATTCCACGAGCTTTCGGTCCGTCTTGTATTCCTGGTAGTAGCCCTTGCCGCGTGTGTAGTGCAGGGCGGCATTGAATTTCCAACGCTTGCTGAGTTGGTGTTGTCCTAAAAGCTGATAGTGTGTCTGCTCGTAGTTGTCGGTTTGGTCGTCGTAAAAGTGTTGCACCCCATTGTCGTCGGTGTACATGTAGCCGCAGGAGTTGTAGCGACGACCGTATTGCTCCATCTCTTCGCGCGAAGCATAGTTCCACGCATGATAAGTGCGCTCCTTACCACCGAAGACGATGAGGCGCAGTGCTGTGGCATCAGCAAAATAGCCTGCCTGGGTGTAGTAAGAATAGAGGTCGGCCTCGGCACGGTCGATGTAGCCGTCGGTCCCGATATTCGAGAGTCGGGCGTCAAAAGTCCAGTGCTTGTTGATTAAGCCCGTTCCGAGGTTGAGCGTCTCCTTGTGTGTGTTATAACTACCGCCCGAGAGTTGTACTTCGGTGTAGGGACTTGTGCGACAGGCGCTCGTTTGCATGCCGAGGCTTGCACCGAATGCGCCTGAGCCGTTGGTCGAGGTACCTACACCACGTTGTACCTGAATATCATTGACGCTCGAAGCGAGGTCGGGCGTATTTACCCAGAACACGTTGTGGCTCTCGGCATCGTTAAGGGGAATGCCGTTGATGGTCACGTTGATGCGTGTGGCGTCAACCCCGCGAATGCGGAGCGACGAGTAGCCAATGCCGGCACCGGCGTCGCTGGTGCTGATACACGAAGGCGTCGTGGAGAGTAATGTGGGAATATCGGCACCGAAATTGGAGCGCGAAAGCTCCTTGGCGCTCACGTTCGTAAAGGCGATGGGGGTTGTTTGCGTAGCACGCGTGGCGATGACTGAGGCTTCGCCGAGTTCAACATTGAGGCTGTCGCTCTGTGCAACAACATTTGGCAACCCCACAATGAGGGCTGCAACAATAGATGTAAATCTTTTCATTACTTTTAATAATTGTGTGAATAATGAAAAGGGGGATCGTGGTAATGTGGATTTTTCGCGACTGAAGCCGGCTTAATTCTGCGGCAAAAACAAACACACACCTTCTACCATTCCTACGCCGGCATTACCCGGTTCAGGTCGGAGGGTCTGATCTCAGCTCAACAAAACGATTGAGCACCCCTTAGTAAAAGTTGGTGCAAAATTAAAGGTATTTTTGATAACCTCATAAATTTTCGCACCTAAATTTCAAAATTTTTCAGAGTATAACCGAAATAACGATAAATTCGGTTAACAGTTTAAGCAAGTTCTGCAATTTTTGCGTACATTGTTTTCATCAAATCACCCCACAGATTTCAGCGCTGTTGAGCACTTAGTGACGTAAAGATACGGGATGGTCTTATTTACGGAATCGCATCAATGTCTCTGTTTTCATGCTTGTGCGCCCCAAAAACTTGGTATGTTTTTTTAACATAATTACTGCAAAACGTGCTTTGCAAATCAAAATGATTTTGGTAATTTTGCATCGTAAAAATAGAAAAACGGAAAGAGGGCACCTGCTGGCGAGGATGAAATAAAAAGGAGTCGTTCGCAGTGGTGTCGCACATGCCGAAAAACGCTTGTACGAGCATTCTATATGATTGAAGGTGCCCCCTAATATTCATGACTTATTTGAAAAGCCATGAATATCAGGGGTTTCTATTTTTATGCCAAAAACCTTCTCTTTGAATGAGTAAAACAACTATTAAATCATTATAACTATGAACTTTACCTTGTTAGTCACCGCTATGGTGACGGGTGTGGCATTTGTGGCCATCGTAACGTGGCTTGCCAAGCTGATTGGTCCGCGTAGCTACAATGCACAGAAGGAAGAGGCTTATGAATGTGGTGTGCCTACGCGCGGACGCTCATGGATGCAATTTCGCATAGGCTACTACCTGTTTGCCATTCTCTTCCTTATGTTCGACGTCGAAACCATGTTCCTGTTTCCATGGGCGGTTGTGATGCGAACATTGGGGCCAGCGGGTCTCATTAGCGTTTTGTTCTTCCTGTTTATCTTAGTTCTGGGCCTTGCGTATGCCTGGAGGAAAGGAGCGCTCAAATGGCAATAATCAAGAAACCTGCAATTAAGAATATTCCCTACGAGGAGTTTAAGGACAACGAGACGTTTGAAAAACTTGTAGCCGAGCTCAATGCGAACGGCACGAACGTTATCGTGAGTTCTCTGGACGACCTGATTAACTGGGGACGCAGTAATTCGCTTTGGCCGCTTACCTTTGCTACCAGTTGCTGCGGTATTGAGTTCATGGCAGTGTGTGCTGCTCGTCACGACATAGCGCGCTTCGGCTTTGAAGTAACCCGAAACTCTCCCCGACAGGCTGACGTCATCCTGGTGAGTGGTACGATTACGACAAAGATGGCACCTGTGCTCAAGCGCCTTTACGATCAGATGGCTGACCCTAAGTATGTCGTAGCCGTAGGGGGCTGTGCGATTTCGGGTGGACCATTCACGAAGTCGTACCACGTAGTGATGGGCGTTGACCAGATAATCCCTGTCGATGTGTATGTTCCCGGATGTCCGCCCCGCCCTGAATCATTCCTTTATGGCATGATGCAATTGCAGCGCAAGGTAAAAGCCGAAAACTTCTTTGGCACCACCAACCGCAAGGAAAAGGACCCCTATAAGGACATGATGAATGAAAAGAATGTCAAACTTTTAAATCAGGAGGAACAAGCATAATGGCTACTGAAGAACTAAAGACTATTGCAGAAAACAGTGGAGCAGCTGCTGCGCCTGCCGCAAAACCGGCTCCAAAGCCTGCGCCTGCCGCACCTGCTGAGAACGAAGTGAAACCGCTTGTCGTAGCGCCCGAAGAACTCCGCGCGACGCTCGAAAAACTTCATGCCGAAGGAATGGACTTCCTGGAATGCCTCACAGGCTTCGACTGGATGGAAGAAGGACTCGGCTGTATCTATACGCTGACATCGACCACAACAGGAAAGATGGTGCACGTGAAGAGCGCTACGCTCGACCGCGAAAAGCCCTTGCTCCCCTCGGTGAGCGACCTTTGGGCTGTAGCCAATATCTACGAACGCGAGGTGTTTGACTTCTACGGTGTTCGCTTTACGGGCCACCCCGATATGCGCCGTGTATTCCTGCGCGAAGACTGGGTGGGCTATCCGCTCCGCAAGGACGACGACACGGAAAACAACAATCCGCTGCGCCTAACCAACGAACCGTTGGCAGATGATACAGAAGAACTCGTGCTCCAACCCGACGGCAGCGTAAAGTCAAAGCGAAACACGATTTTTGCGGACGGCGACTATGTTGTGAACATCGGTCCTCAGCATCCCTCAACACACGGAGTGCTCCACTTCCGCGTAGCGCTCGAAGGCGAAACAATCAAGAAAATCGATCCTATCCTCGGATATATTCATCGTGGTATTGAAAAGATTGACGAAAGTCTTACTTATCCACAAACCCTTGCGTTGACCGACCGTATGGACTATCTCGGAGCTATGCAGAATCGACATGCGCTCTGTATGTGTATTGAAAAGGCATTGGGTATTGAAGTGAGCGACCGCGTGAAGGTGATTCGTACCATCATGGACGAGTTGCAGCGTATTGACTCTCACCTCTTGTTTTTCTCTTGTTTGGCACAGGACCTTGGTGCAACAACAGCCTTCCTCTACGGATTCCGTGACCGCGAAAAGATTCTTGACATTCTGGAAGAAACTACGGGCGGACGCCTCATCCTTAATTACAACACAATTGGTGGTGTGATGCATGATTTGCATCCCAACTTCGTGAACAGAGTGAAGGAATTTATCACTTATGAGCGCGAAAGCATCAAGGAATTGCACGCGCTCTTTACGGGCAATGTGATTTTCCAGAATCGTGCGAAGGGCGTGGGCGTGTTTACGAAGGAACAGGCTATTTCGTATGGTTGCACCGGCGGTACAGGGCGTGCTTCGGGATGGAACAACGACCTGCGCAAAATCCGTCCGTATGCGGCCTACGACAAGGTGAACTTCAACGTCATTGTACGCGAAAATGGCGACAGCTTTGATCGCTACATGATTCGTATGGACGAAATCCTCGAAAGTCTCAGCATCATCGAACAACTCATTGACAACATTCCCGAAGGTAGCATTCAGGAAAAGATGAAGCCTATCATCAAAGTGCCTGCCGGAACTTATTATAGTGCGGTAGAAGGTAGTCGTGGTGTTTTTGGCGTGATGCTCGAAAGCAAAGGCGACAAGAGTCCTTACCGTTTGCACTATCGCTCAACCGGACTCCCCCTCGTAGCGGCAATGGACACGCTTTGTAAGGGGGCAATGCTTGCCGACCTCATTACAATCGGTGGAACCGTTGACTATATTGTGCCGGATGTGGATAGATAATTCATAGAGTACAGATAACAGAGTACAGACAACAGAGTACAACTCCATCCGGAATTGATATACTCTAAAAGACATGCCGAAGGGCAGTTGTAATCTGTAATCTCAAACCTAAATAATTATGTTTGACTTTAAAAATATTACCGAATGGCTTCATAGCTTACTGCTTAGCATCATGCCAGAGTGGGCTGCCATATTGACTGAGAGCATACTTGTTGCCTTGGTCATCATCACGCTCTACGCCGTGTTTGCCATCGTCCTTATTTACATGGAGCGCAAGGTTTGTGCCTTCTTCCAATGTCGATTGGGTCCCAACCGCGTAGGTAAATGGGGTACGTTGCAGGTGTTTTGCGACGTGTTTAAAATGCTTACGAAAGAAATTATTCATCTTCGTAACACCGACATTCTGCTTCACAATCTTGCACCGTTCCTGGTTGTAACGGCTTCGATGATTACTTTCGCTTGCTTGCCCTGGAATCGCGGTGCGCAGATGATTGACTTCAATGTCGGGCTTTTCTTTATTCTCGCTGCGTCGTCGGTGGGCGTCGTCGGAATTTTGCTTGCAGGTTGGAGTAGTAACAATAAATACTCGCTCATCGGCGCTATGCGAAGCGGTGCGCAAATCATTTCCTACGAACTCTCCATCGGCATTGCGATGCTCACAATGATTTGTCTCACCGGAACAATGTCGATTCAAGGCATCGTTGAGCAACAATATGCTGAAGGATGGAACATCTTCCGCGGACATATCCCGGCTGTCATAGCTTTCATTATTTATTTGATTGCAGGTAACGCTGAATGTAATCGTGGACCGTTTGACCTTCCGGAATGCGAAAGCGAATTGACTGCAGGTTACCACACGGAGTATTCGGGTATGCACTTCGGCTACTACTATTTGGCTGAATACCTTAACCTCTTTATCTGTGCCGGTATTGCCAGCATGGTGTTCCTCGGAGGTTGGGCGCCTTTACACATTGTGGGGCTCGATAGTTTCAATGCTGTGATGGACTATATTCCGGGTGCTGTATGGTTTATCGGCAAGACATTCTTTGTTGTTTTCTTGCTGATGTGGTTGCGCTGGACATTCCCTCGTTTGCGTATCGACCAGATTCTGTCGCTCGAATGGAAGTATCTTGTGCCCATCAGTATGTTTAACCTCGTCTTAATGGCGCTCGTCGTAGCGTTCGGACTACATTTCTAAAATAGATTATGGAAGAAAAGAATTATTTTGAAGGACTTTTTTCCGGCATCCGTTCGCTCTGCACGGGGTTGCGCATCACCATGCGTGAGTTCTTTACTAAAAAGATTACGCAGCAATATCCTGAGAATCGTGGCGAACTGCAGATGTTCGACCGTTTCCGCGGGTCGCTCGTCATGCCTCACGATGAAAACAACCAACATCATTGTATTGGATGCGGACTTTGCCAAATGGCTTGCCCCAATGGTTCTATCAAAGTGACCAGCGAATTCTACGAAACCGAAGATGGCAAGAAGAAAAAGCGTTTGGTAAAATACGAATACGACCTCGGTTGCTGCATGTTCTGCATGCTTTGTACACGTGCTTGTCCGCACAACGCCATTGAGTTTGACCAAAGTTTTGAGAACGCAGTGTTCGACCGCGCTAAACTCATCCAGGTGTTGAACAAAGAAGGTAGCAAGCTGGCAGAAAAGGAATAATAAGGGTCGGAGGTTATTAAGTTATAAGGCTGTGAGGTTATAAGGTTGTGAGGTTGTGAGGACCGAGTGGGAGTTAAGTTACCTGCAAGTTCTCAACTTCAATAACTCTAAATACCTAAAAGACCTACCCTCTCAAACCTCCAAAGCGAAGCGACCTCAAAACTTAAATTAAAATAGTTATGGATTCTCACCAAATAATGTTTGTAATTTTGGCAGTTATCATAATGCTCTCTTCAATTGCAACCGTGGTTTGCAAGAGCATTATTCGCGCTGCTACTTACTTGCTCTTTGTATTGCTTGGCACTGCTGGGCTCTACTTTTTGCTGGGCTACACATTCTTGGGTTCCGTGCAGATTATGGTGTACGCAGGCGGCATTATTGTGCTCTACGTATTCTCTATTCTCTTGACAAGTGGACAGCAGGAAGTGCTCAGCAAGACGACATTGATTAAAAAACTTGCTGCCGCAATAGCTTGCATCGCAGGCGTGGTTGTGTTTGGCGCCATGCTTTTTATGCAGCAATTCAAAGCAGCAGCGTTGTCCGCTCCGAGCGAGTCCGACAGTAGTTTTATCAGCATCGAAACCATCGGACACCACATGCTCTCAACTGATGCCGGAGGTTACCTCCTTCCTTTTGAGGCTGTCAGCATCCTGCTCTTGGCTTGCATCGTTGGCGGACTGATTATTGCGCGCAAACGTTAGTCACTCATTTATATTATTGTGTAAAACTATGATACAAATAGAATATCTTCTTATTATATCTGCAGTGATGATGTTTGCCGGAATTTACGGATTCTTCACGCGTCGCAGCACGTTGGCAATTCTGCTTTCAATAGAGCTGATGCTGAATGCTGCCGACATCAACTTTGCAGTTTTCAATCGCATGCTCTATCCCGATGGCCACGAAGGTTATTTCTTTGCCATCTTCGGCATAGCTATCGCCGCAGCCGAAAGTGCCATAGCGATTGCCATTCTGATTAATATTTATCGTATGCTCAAAAACATTTCTGTCGATGAGCTGAAGAAACTAAAATGGTAAAAGGCTATGGAACATACATTGTATATTCTTCTCCTGCCGTTTCTCTCCTTCCTCGTATTAGGATTGCTCGACAGTAAAATCAGCAAGAAAACAGCAGGTATTATCGGAACTTTGAGTTTGGGCATCGTGACGTTGCTGTCGTACTGGACGGCTTTCGCATATTTCAGTGCAGAGCGCGTCAATGGTGTTTACGAAACGCTCATGCCTTATAACATAACGTGGCTCCCGCTGGGTAACCTGCATTTTGACATGGGTATCATGCTCGACCCGATTTCAGTCTTGATGCTTATCGTTATTTCGACGGTGTCGCTCATGGTGCACATTTACTCGTTTGGCTACATGCATGGCGAGCGAGGTTTTCAGCGTTACTACGCATTCCTGAGTCTCTTCACTATGTCAATGTTGGGATTGGTTGTGGCAACAAACATTTTCCAGATGTACCTTTTCTGGGAACTCGTGGGTGTGTCGTCCTACCTCCTCATTGGTTTTTACTACACTACGCCAGCAGCCATTGCAGCATCGAAGAAGGCGTTTATCGTCACTCGTTTTGCCGATATGTTCTTCCTCGTGGGGATTTTGATTTACGGTTACTACTGCCAGTCGTTTGGCTTTGGTTTTAATTCCGAAGGTTTTGCTGCAGGTGCATTTATGCTTCCCACAGCTCTTGTGTTGATGTTCATTGGTGGTGCGGGTAAGAGTGCCATGTTTCCCCTTCACATCTGGTTGCCCGATGCGATGGAAGGTCCTACTCCTGTCAGCGCATTGATTCACGCTGCTACGATGGTGGTGGCTGGGGTGTTCCAGATTGCTCGCCTCTTCCCCTTGTGGATTCAGTATGCCCCCGATGCCATGAGCATTATAGTTTGGGTGGGTGTATTCACAGCGTTCTATGCTGCGGCTGTAGCTTGTGTGCAGAGCGACATTAAGCGCGTACTTGCTTTTTCTACAATTTCGCAAATCGCCTTTATGATGGTAGCGTTAGGCGTATGCCTTCCTGGCGAACATGGTGCAGTGATTGACAATCATGCAAGTCTTGGTTACATGGCGTCAATGTTCCACCTCTTTACGCATGCCATGTTCAAGGCGCTCTTGTTCCTCGGAGCAGGATGTATCATCCACGCTGTGCATAGCAACGAGATGTCTGCCATGGGCGGACTTCGTAAGTACATGCCCATCACGCATGTCACCTTCCTGATTGCTTGCCTTGCGATTGCAGGGATTCCTCCGTTCTCGGGATTTTTCTCTAAGGACGAAATTCTTACGGCGTGTATGCACTATAGCCCCGTAGTGGGATGGATCATGACGGGTGTTGCAGCAATGACGGCCTTCTATATGTTCCGCCTTTATTTTGGCATATTCTGGGGAACGGAAAACAAGGAACTCCATGCGCATCATACCCCTCACGAAGCACCACTGACAATGACACTTCCGCTCATGGTGCTTACGGCGATTACACTCGTTGCGGGTTTTATTCCCTTCGGACATTTCGTCAGTGCTTCGGGCGAAGCCTACGATATTCATCTTGACTGGAGCGTTGCGATTACCAGCATCGTCGTGGCTGTTGCATCTATCGCATTAGCAACCTATATTTATGCAGGCGAGCGCCAACCCGTTGCCAGCAAGATGAAGGCTGCATTCCCGAATTTGCACCAGTGGGCTTACAAGCGCTTCTATCTCGACGAGGTGTATCAGTACGTAACCCACCGCATTATTTTTGCAAAAATTTCAAAGCCCATTGCTTGGTTTGACCGCCACGTTGTAGATGGTTTCTTTGATTTCCTTGCATGGGGAACGCATGCGTTGAGTAATCTTATCCGAGGATTCCAAAGCGGTTCGGTTCAATTCTATGCTCTGGTCTTCCTCCTTGGTATCATCACAATTTTACTCATTTTGATCTTATAGCCAACTAAATATGGAAAACATACTTTATCTCTCTACCTTCGTGTTCATCCCCTTGGTGATGCTCTTAGGTTTGTGGTTGGCGAAGTCCGTCAATCAGGTGCGCAGTGTGATGGTAGCTGGTAGCACAGCATTGCTTGCTTTCGCCATCCACCTTACACTTCGCTTTTTAGACGACCGTGCGGCAGGCGAGACCGCCGAGATGCTCTATACCGGTGCGCTTCCATGGTTTGAACCGCTTAACATCTGCTACTCAGTTGGTGTTGACGGCATCAGTGTTGCTATGATTCTGCTCTCTGCAGTGATAGTCTTTACCGGAACGTTTGCATCGTGGAAACTCCAACCGATGACGAAGGAATATTTCCTTTGGTTTACGCTTTTGTCCATGGGTGTGTTCGGTTTCTTCATTAGCATCGACATGTTTGCCATGTTTATGTTCTACGAAATTGCCCTCATCCCAATGTACTTGTTGATTGGTGTGTGGGGTAGTGGAAAGAAGGAATATTCTGCCATGAAGCTCACGCTCATGTTGATGGGGGGTTCGGCTTTCTTGATGTGTGGCATCTTTGGCATCTATTTTGATTCGGGTGCCACGACGATGAACATCCTTGAAATTGCTCAAAACTCTGTAGCCCATGAGCGTCAATACCTTTGGTTCCCCATGACCTTTGTAGGCTTTGGGGTGTTGGGTGCGCTCTTCCCCTTCCACACATGGAGCCCCGACGGCCACGCTTCTGCGCCTACTGCCGTTTCAATGCTTCATGCCGGTGTGCTTATGAAGCTGGGTGGCTATGGCTGCTTCCGCATCGCCATGTATCTCATGCCCGAAGCGGCACACGAATTGGGATGGATATTCCTTATCTTAACAGGTGTCTCAGTGGTTTATGGAGCATTCTCAGCTTGCGTGCAAACCGACTTGAAGTACATCAACGCCTACTCCTCCGTGTCGCACTGCGGACTCGTGCTCTTTGCCATCCTGATGATGAACGAAACGGCCTGCACAGGTGCAGTGCTTCAGATGTTGAGCCACGGTTTGATGACTGCGCTCTTCTTTGCGCTCATCGGCTTTATCTACGGACGTACACACACACGCGACATTCGCGAACTTTCAGGATTGATGCGCATCATGCCCTTCCTCTCTATCTGTTATGTGATTGCCGGTTTGGCAAATCTCGGACTTCCGGGCTTGAGCGGTTTTGTGGCTGAAATGACCATCTTCGTAGGTTCGTTTCAAAACACGGGCGTGTTCTACACAGCGCTCACCATCATTGCCTGCACAAGTATCGTTATCACGGCGGTCTATATTCTTCGCCTTGTGGGTAAGATTCTTTACGGCACATGTACCAATGAGAACCATCTTGCGCTGACCGACGCAACGTGGGACGAACGCTTCTCCGTGATTTGCCTCATTGCGTGTGTTGCAGGTCTTGGTATCGCTCCGCTTTGGGTGAGCAACCTGATTGGCGACGGCGTTGCACCTATCATCAACCAATTGGAAAAATTCATTGATTTAAACCCCTTCTTGTAAACTATGGATTATTCATCGTTCTTATCCATGCACGCAGAGCTTTCGCTCCTTGCTGTGATTATTATATTGTTCGTGGCAGACCTCTTGATGTGTCCCGACAAGAAGAGTGGGAAGGGTGTTTACAACACGCCGTTGCCCACAATTCTGCTTGCCCTCCACGTTGTGCTCAATCTTCTGCCCTCGGCTTATTGTGGCACAGACGTTGAGTTTCAGGCTTTTGGTGGCATGTATGTTCACACGCCCATGATGACGGTTGTGAAGAGCATCCTCAGCGTGGGTACGCTCATCGTGTTCCTGATGGCTCACAAGTGGCTCTCTCGTGAAGAAAACCTCGTGAAGCAAGGTGAATTTTACCTCCTCACGTTGTTCACCCTGCTCGGCATGTTCTTCATGATTTCGAGCGGTCACTTCCTCATGTTCTTCATCGGTCTTGAATTGGCATCTGTGCCCATGGCGGCCGTCGTGGCTTTCGACAAGCACCGCCGCGAAAGTGCTGAGGCGGGAGCTAAGTTCATCCTCCTCGCTCTCTTCTCTGCCGGACTTTTGCTCTATGGCATCTCGCTGCTCTATGGCGCCACAGGTTCGCTTTATTTTGAGGAAATGGGCAAGAGCTTGTTCTTCGACCATTCGTTGCTGGCGGTAGTCGGAATGGTGCTCTTCATTTCTGGCGTTGGCTTCAAGATTTCGCTCGTTCCCTTCCACCTTTGGACTGCCGACACTTATCAAGGCGCGCCCACAGTTGTGACGGGCTACCTGAGTGTTATTTCGAAGGGTGCTGCTGCTTTCGTTTTGTTCACGGTGCTGACAAAGGTGTTTGGCAGCATGGCGCTTACAGAACTATGGAACGAAGCCTTCTTCTGGCTCATCATTGCCTCAATCACGATTGCCAACCTCTTTGCCATTCGACAAAACAATCTGAAGCGATTCATGGCATTCTCAGCCATCTCCCAGGCGGGCTACCTTGTGCTCGGCATTATGGATGGTTCGGCTGAGGGCATGACGGCTCTTGTGTTCTACCTGCTCGTTTACATGGCGGCAAACCTTGGTGCTTTCGCAGTGATGACCAGCATTGAAGACAACAGCGGAAAAATCCAGATTTCCGATTATAAGGGACTTTATCAAACCAATCCGAAGTTGGCATTCATCATGACGCTCTGCCTCTTCTCATTGGCTGGTATTCCTCCGTTCGCAGGTTTCTTCTCTAAATTCTTTATCTTCATGGCGGCTTTCAAGGGTGGACACGAGCTCTTGGTGTTCATCGCCTTAATCAACACAGTAGTGTCGCTCTACTACTACCTCTTGATTGTTAAAGCCATGTATATCGAACCCAACGACTCGCCTATCGCTACGTTTAAATCCGACTGCTATGTGCGTACAGCCCTTGCGCTCTGCACCGCAGGTGTTGTGCTCCTCGGCATCGCCAGCATCGTTTACAATTACATCGATGCCCTGAGCTACGGATTGCTTTAAGGCACTATTAATACATTATCAAGAAAACGAGACTGCGCCGTAAAGATTTTTACGACACAGTCTCGTTTTTAGGTTTCTCTGATGTATTGACTTGAACAAATCTTCAAGTTTCAGTTCACGTTGCACGATGCCACTATGGATATTCTGCTTTGATTGCTGTCCGGTAAAGTTATTGGTCCGTCAGGCCGTTGCTACTCAATAAAAGTTTGGCGTATAGGTTAAAAGTTTACCGGACACAATAATTACCGATTATTAATGCTTTACGTTGTTATTATCAATCTTAATATATCATTGATCATGACGCTGAAGGCGTCATAAAAGGCCGCACGGCAGTTGTACTCTGTACTCTGTTCTCCGTGCTCTATTCTACTCCTTTGGCATCTTGGAAACCGCATGGGCTCACTTTCGTGAGCAAGTGTGATCCGCTAGATACGTGGTCAAAAAAACTGTGTAAAAACAAAAGTGTCATTTCCTGATTTAGGTTGACTCCAATTGGAGTCTATCTCTGAAAGGAGGTGATTATCATATTCGGTGTGGACTCTGGCGTTGTCTGTTCAACAATGATGGGCAATTGCTAGAGCCTCAGAGAGTGGAACGGACAATCGTTGATTCCACGTCTTGAACCGAAATATTAAACTTATCACTCTGATAATCAGATATACAATGACGGGAACCTTATGAATTGATACCATAGAGTTCCCGTCATTGTAATTATAACGCAATGCTTGATTGAGCGACTTTGATTGCATCTGACTTTAATTCTTCTTCATCCTCCACTGCATCGAGGACTTTATCAGCAACCCAGAGAGTAAGAAGTTCTTTTTCGTCAACATTGAAATAGTTGGCAATTTGAATTACTTGTGTGCG
>JAGBYN010000137.1 GCA_017628775.1 Bacteroidaceae bacterium
AAATGAAACTTTTTTGATCCTTTTACTTTCATTTTGATTTTTCGCCCTTTTCAAGAAAAAGACGAAAGGATCAAAGCAAAATGTTAAATGTATTATGAGAGTTGAGAGAGGAGAGTTTAGAGTTGAGAGAGGAGAGAAGAGGCTTCGCCTCGTTAAGAGGGACCTAAAGGTCCGTTAAGAGGTTAAGAGGAGCCTTTGGCTCGTTAAGAAGTTGAGAGAGGAGAGGTAGGGGCCGATCCCCGTGTCGGCCCGTCGTCAATCAACTCACGAATCGTGCCAAGCCGTGTCGGCCCGTCGTCAATTCACTCATGAATCGCGTTAATTTGTGTCGGCCCGTTGTCAATCAACGTACTAACGAGGGTTTAGAGTGAGAGTTTAGAGTTGAGAAAATCTCCCATGTATTTTGCCCGACCTTAAAGACCTTAATGACCTTAGAGACTTTAAAGACCTTATTAGTTTGGCAAGACCTTAATGACCTTATCGCCAAGGCGCTCCTCTCTCAACTCTCAACTCTGTCGCTATTTTTTGTACATTTTATGGTACTATAAATTCAGATGGAAACCTACAACGGCTTCAATACCACGGCGGAACATATCCAATGGGAAGTTTTCATTGGGCGAGTGGATGGCATTACTTTCCAAGCCAAAGCCCATAAGAACGGTCTTAATACCTAACACACGTTCAAAATCACTGATAATGGGAATTGAACCACCACGACGCACCGCCAAAGGACGTTTTCCGAAAGCTGCGGTAAACCCGATTTCAGCCGCCTTATATGCAGGTAAATCGATAGGACACACATAACCTTCGCCACCATGCATTGGCGTTACCTTCACGCGAACACCCTTAGGCGCAATACTTTCAAAATAATTGATAAATAGTTTTGAAATCACCTCATGCTGCTGATGAGGCACAAGACGTGTTGACACTTTGGCATAAGCTTTAGAAGGAAGCACCGTTTTAGAACCCTGACCTGTGTAACCGCCCCAAATGCCACACACATCAAATGAAGGGCGACAACTGTTGCGCTCAATGGTTGAATAACCTTCCTCGCCTGCCACTTCATCAATATCTATGGCATTCTTGTATTTCTCCAAATCAAAAGGTATCTGTGCAATCATGGCACGTTCTTCAGCCGAGAGTTCCTCAACATCATCATAGAAATGGGGAATAGTAATCTTACCACGTTCATCCACAACCTTAGCCAGCATATTGCAAAGCACATTGATGGGGTTTGCTACCGCACCACCGAAGTGACCCGAATGCAGATCGCGATTAGGACCCGTAACTTCTATTTCCCAATACGCAAGACCACGAAGTCCGGTGGTCAGACTTGGAAGGTCGGCGCTAAGCATACTCGTGTCGCTCACCAAGATAACATCAGCCTTGAGTAAGGCAGCATGTTCCTGTAAGAATCCGCCTAACGAGGGACTACCGATTTCCTCTTCGCCTTCAAAGATAAATTTCACATTATGCTTGAGCAAACCGTGCTTCACGAGATATTCAAAAGCCTTAACCTGAATCATCGCTTGACCCTTATCGTCGTCAGCACCACGTGCCCAAATTCGCCCGTCGCGCACCTCGGGTTCAAAGGGATTGCTCTTCCAAAGCTCAAGGGGTTCTGCGGGCATCACATCGTAGTGCGAATAAATCAGCACCGTTTTGGCATCATCAGCCACGTGTTTCTCTGCGAAAACCAAAGGGTTGCCAGCTGAAGGCATAACCTCAGCATGATCCACACCTGCCGATTTCAACAATTCCACCCAGCGCTCAGCACAACGCAACATCTCACCTTTCTTTTCAGGGTGAGCACTGATACTGGGGATGCGTATCAAAGAAAAAAGTTCTTCAAGAAAACGACTCTCGTTTTCAATAATGTATTGTTTTATATCCATAATTTATAAGGTTATGAAGTAAGTTTTTAAGATTATAAGGTTTAGGAAATTGGAAGGTTACTTGGTTTCAAGTTAGTTTTATATAAAGCATAAATGGCGCACCTTATTCTTTTCACGGCATTAAAATTATCGCCTACACTTCCCGCCACATCACTTTTAAATGGTTCTTTGCCATTGATTGACCTGAAATAAAAAGATCATAATAGAGTTCTAACTTGCCTCGATCGACTTTAAACTCCGAAGCCATGGCGGTGGTCAACACCCCCATATCAAAGGTTCCTTCAGGGGTCACGTACGGATGGGCCGTTTGGTGGTTCATCCTGAATTCCAAGTAACTATCAAGCAGCCCTTTTCGCCACAAATGAGCCCCATGTTCAGAAATCAGCAACCGAGCTTCAACCTTCTCTGATTCTTGATAAACAAGCTCTAACCCCTCTGTTGTTTGCGCCATAGTCCCTGAATAGCGTTCCGTAATTTTATCCGTGCCATATTCAGTGGACGTGCACAACACCATTAGGATTTCTATTGCAGTCTTCATAGTAGATTGACGTTTATTGTCGATATTTCTTCTTTTTATTTTGTATGTAAACACCCTCACCTGGAGCGGAGACCTTGATCTTTTGCCCTTTAAGGTTATACATCGCCTCCTCCTTACCCGAATGAACTACAGGAGAAACATCCGACGGCTGCGGCATCGTGAATTGCAGTTCACGAATGGTGTGCCAGGAATAGGCCATGCGGAAGGTGTAGGTCTCACCAGGCTTCAACCCCACGTATTCAAAGGTATCCACCCTACTTTCACCTGGATTTAAATAAAGGAATGACGCCTTTTGCGTGGCACCCTCATAGTTGCGGCAACTATCGCCCTCATCCAGAAAAGCGCGATAGAGTTCGCCACAACGTCCCTCAGCTGTAAGCGCATTGTAAGCCTCAACCACTATTCGCACAGCATCGGGGGACATCAATTGAGGTTCAGAAACATGGAATGACAACCGAGAAGCCACGGCTGGTTGCACCTCAATGGGGATTTCACAAAGGATATTGATATCATCGGGCGATATGGAAAGGACGCGCGATCCCGATTCAGTAAACAATGCTGCGATATCAAGACATGCCGATTCACCCGGATTCAAGGTTACGCCCGACAAACCGACATAGTCTGCTTGTTCAAAGCGTGCGGTATCGGTGGGCGCATTGCTCAAGAGTTCAAAAGGTGTCGTTAAAGCGGTTTGCCCCGCATGGCGCACATACACCCGAATCGGCGTATAGATACCAACATGAGGCGTGGAAAGCACACGCATGGAATCCACCACCACATCGTGTGGCACACGCTCAAGGGTGTCGGGCAAAGCCACATCAATAGAATCTGGATAGAGCATCAACAATTCCTGATTGCAGAAAAAGCCTTGGGCTGAATCATCATCATAACGATCGTCAACAGCCTCGTAAGCAGCCAAAACATCCAAACGGAAATAACCGTCATAATGACCGCCATAGCCCCAATTCACATGAAAAAGCCCGTCTTCCTGGAGTCCATCAACCACAAAAGCATGGCCTTGAATGAGTTGCGTATAGCCAGCGTAAAGCACCGGCCGACCAGCTTTTAACTCTTGCACAATCATCGCCACCCAATCAGCAGGCGCATAACGGTAGCTATCGGCATAATGAACATAGCCCCAGCCAAAAGCATACTTCAAAGGTTCCACCAGATTACGCACATTGGCCCCACTCTCCTCAAGTCCCCAATTCATCCGTGCTGCCATGCCACAATAAAGGCTAAGGCGTGCCACCGCATCCTGAGAGGCTTCAGAAGCCTGCTGCGTATCATAATCATCCAATATCAAGCGGGTATCTACCGTTGTGCCTGGCATCGCATCGGCTATGACATAATGAGGGGTGGTCCACCCCTTCAAGGTGTCCTGCAAAGTGAGCACCCGACGATGGTAAGTTATAATTTCCTCCAAAGCCGTAGCCACACAGCCCACCACCGCACGCGTGTTGCTCCAAGTACTATCCGCCTGGAGCACTCTCGGACAGGCCGCATTATAGGGATGCTTTTGATGGCGTACCATCGTGAGAAGCGGTTCTATGGCAAGACCTTGTGGTAAATGCACATCTGTCGTGGAGTGTCGATTGGCTGCCACGGTAAAGGCATGCAGAAATGAAGCCACAGATTGGGGCATCGCACGAGTATCCAACCGACCATAACCTAAGATTGCAGGCAAGGCCTCGTGTGCTGAAACCACAACAAAGTTGTCACCCAAAGCATATACGCGACAAGCCTCAGCTGCAGATAAAGGCACTTCACGAAGTTCAGAGACACTGCGCACACCGCGCTGAAAAAAGAAATTCTCTGCCATGCGTTTCACGTGCCCTTCATCAATCGCCTGTGCCTGTGCTACAACAGCACTCAAGCACAACAGCACAACTTGCAAAAATTTCTTCATCATGAATTTATCTTTTTCTCTTATTTCTTTTCTCTTCCTTGCAAAACTAACCATAATTTCAATAGCCACCAAGATTTCTAAAGGCAATAAAGGCGGTATATTTCCGTTTTTTATCAAAAATCTGATTTTTTATCTTTCAGAACACACGCCTACTCCGTGATTAATGTGTAATTTTGCTTTTCAATAAAAACAACATCAAAACATTACAACTCAAAAGATATGGAACAGATTAAAAACAACTACCTCACAGTTAAGGTAGCTGCTCAAGGTGCTGAAATCCAAAGCGTGGTATGCAATAAAACACAACGTGAATACTTCTGGCAAGGCGATGCTAAATACTGGAATGGACACTCGCCCATCCTCTTCCCGGTGGTTGGAGGCATGTGGGACCGTACATGCAAATATGAAGATCGTTTGCTTCCTATTGAAAAGCATGGTTTCGTAAGAAAACGCACGTGGGATTTAGTGGAACTCAAGGAAGACAGTGTGACTTATGCCTACACCCCAAAGGACGAATTGGTGGACTACCCATTCCCCTGCCAGATTTCAGTAACCTATCGCGTTGAAGAGAACCACTTGGTCATGCACTTTGAAGTGAAGAACCTTGGCGAAAAGACGATGTATTTCCAATTGGGTGGACACCCCGCCTTTAACCTTCCCGACTTCTCTGAAGACCAAGAGGTGGTGGGTTACATCAAGCTGGAAGGTACACCCACATCGGTTTTAAGAGCTGGCGAACAGGGTTGCACAACCCCCGAACGCTTCCCCTTCCCACAAACTGAAGACGGCCTGGTACCCATCTGTGTGGAGACTTTCAACCATGAAGCGCTCATCTTTGACGAATACAGCGTAACGGCTGCAACATTGATGTCGCTCGACAAGGAACCCATTGCACGCGTTGAAAGCGATGCGCCAGTATTCTTGTTCTGGCAACCTCAAGGTGTGCACACACCCTTCCTGTGCATTGAGCCCTGGCATGGCCTTTGCGATATGCAAGGCTTTGACGGTTACATCCACGAACGCCCTTACATGCAAGAACTTGCTGCGGGTCAAGCTTGGACTAAGGATATGGTCATCACCTTGTACTAACGTCACACCGACATGCTGACTTTATCCGAGAAACTGCGGGTCTGCATCCATCTCCCATCATCAAAGAGCCTTTGCAACCGCATGATCATCATCAACGAGCTGGCCCACGACAAGCGTGTGCTTCACAACGTCTCAAACTGCGATGATACTAAAGCGCTCATAAAAGCCCTGAGCAGCACGGAGCAAGTCATTGACATTGGCGCTGCAGGTACGACGATGCGTTTCCTTACAGCACGCTATGCCACAAAACCTGGTGAATGTATCCTGACGGGCAGCAAACGTATGCTTCAGCGCCCAATCGGCGTTTTGGTTGATGCCCTGCGCCTGCTTGGAGCAGATATTGAGTACACCCAAAACGAAGGATTTCCACCGTTACGAATTAAAGGGCGATCGTTAAAGGGCGGCACAGTGACCTTACCTGCACACGTCAGTTCGCAATACATCTCAGCATTGCTGATGGTTGGTCCATCGTTAAAGGAGGGATTACAGCTACATCTTGAAGGCAACATCACCTCACGCCCTTACATTGACATGACCATTGCCCTGATGCGCCAAAACGGAGCAGACGTGGCTTGGGCGGACGAAACAACCATTAAGGTTAATCCACAGCCATACCAGGTGCAGCCCATGATTTACATTGAAAGCGATTGGAGCGCAGCTTCCTATTGGTATGAGTTCGTGGCACTGTCGCCCGACCCCGCAGCGCGCGTGGAATTACCCTATCTGTTCAAAAACAGTTTACAAGGCGACAGCAAGGTTGCTGAATATTTCCGTCCCTTAGGCGTTCAAACAATATTCACCGACAATGGTGTTGTGCTCACGAAAGGCGAGGGTGCGCCACGCCACGAAACATGCCGTTTAGACCTCTCCGAACAACCCGATTTGGCACAAACCTTGGTGGTGACGTGCGCCATGCTTCAGAAACCCTTTCATTTCAAAGGGCTTCACACCCTTAAAATAAAAGAAACCGACCGCATTCATGCGTTGCGCACTGAATTAATGAAGTTTGGCATTGCCGTAAACGAAGCAAACGACAGCGAACTCTTTTGTTCAGAATTTCCCACACCGAGCGAAAGGAATCCCGTCACCATTGAGACCTACGACGACCACCGCATGGCGATGGCTTTTGCCCCATGCGCCTACCTCTACCCGAACCTACACATCAACAACCCTGAAGTGGTGTGTAAATCATACCCCGACTTCTGGAAACATCTTGATTTGATTAAGTCCTCATAAAAACATGTCCTTTTTCCTTTTCGTTATAGCAGCACTTGCTGTTCTTTTTATCATCGCTTTTGTTGCGGGCTATTTCCGCAACCGCTACTACGCCAAGAAAATTGAACGTGGCGAAATTGAAGCAATGCCACCTGTAGAAATTCCCGATTCCGAATGTTGTGGCCAACATGAAACGTGCGAGAAGGATAGCCTCTTGGCTGCAGTGAGCAAAGATGTGGAATACTACAATGATGAGGAACTTGATCGCTTCCGTTTTCGGCCCTCCGACAGCTACAGTCCTGAAGATGTGGAAGAATTTCAAGAAGTACTCTACACCATGCGCAACGATGAAGTGGCAGGCTGGGTGCGATCCTTGCAACTCCGTTCCATTGAGCTACCCGACCCCGTAAAGGACGAGGTTTTTCTCATTATCGGCGAACGCCGTTACGGAAGTTAAGAGCGCTCGCACAATGTAGCACAACCTTTGAACCCACCACTTCTCAAAAAGAAAAATAAAAAAAGCCAATCCTCTTGTTGAACCACAACTCAAGATCTCGTTTACTAAAAAGTGTCATGGGCTTATTGCTCCTGGTACTTCTTGGTGCGTCGTGTTCCACAAAAAAGAACACGGCGACGAGTCGTATGTGGCATTCATTCACAGCTCGCTACAACACCTTCTACAACGGCAATGAAGCCTACAAAAAAGGTATGATGGCCAAAGAAGGTGGACATAAGGACAACTACACTGAATTCTTACCAGTATTCATGGTGAGCAACGAAAACAGCAGAGCCTTGGGCAACGGAGATTTTGAAAGAACGATTGAGAAATGCAAAAAAGCCATCCAGCTCCATTCAATCAGCAGTCGCCCAAAGCTCAACAACAGCACCAAACGCACGGACAAAGAAAAAGCCTACTTAGCCCGAAAGGAATTTAACCCATTCCTTGACCGAGCCTGGATGCTTATGGGCGAGGCCTACTTCCAACGCGGACGTTTTCTGGAAGCGGCTTCCATGTTTTCATACATCACACGCCATTATGCCGCTCAACCCGAAAGTGTCAACGAAGCCCGAGCTTACTTAATTCGTTGCTACACAGAATTGGAATGGTTTTACGATGCTGAAGAAACCATCGGACGCATGAAGCGCGACACCATCACGCACAAGACCCGAAAAATAGCCGACTTATCGATGGCCAATTTACTGATGCAGCAAGAAAAATATGCCGAAGCCCTGCCTTACATTCAGAAAGTGGCGAAGCAATCATCATCATCCCTGCGCCAGGCGCGCCTTTATTTTCTATTGGGACAATTGCACCAGCACTTAGGCGAGAATGAATTGGCTTTTGAGGCGTTCCAAAATTGTTTATCCCAAAATCCGCCTCATATCCTGGCGTTCAATGCACGCATTCGTCAAACAGAGGTTGTGGCACAAGGTGCACAAACAGAAAAAATGCTGAAACGCCTTAAGCGTATGGCGGCAGACAGCAAAAACAAGGAATATCTGGACCAGGTGTACTACGCCATTGGCAACATACATCTGAGTAAAGGCGATACGCTCAAGGCTATTGGAGCCTATGAAAAAGGACGTGCTGATGCCCAGCGCAGTGGCATTGAAAAAGGGGTATTGGTACTGAAATTAGCGGAGCTATACTGGACAAGGGCTGAATACAGCCACGCGCAGAGTTGCTATAACGATGCCCTGGGACTCATCGGGAAAACCCATAACAAATACGAAGAGGTGAAGCACCGCTCAAAGGTGCTCGACGAACTCGTGCCACACACCGAAATCATTCATCTTCAAGATAGCTTATTAGCCCTATCCACCATGAGCGAAGCCGACCGAAACGCGGCTATCGACAGGGTTATAGAGGAACTCAAACGCAAGGAAAAAGAAGCTGAAGAGCTGGCAGCCGACTCCGCAGCACAAGAGCGCGCACAACAGAACAACAACCAGCGACCTTCGGAACAAAACAAACCCACCACACAAGCTGGAGCAGATAAATCATGGTATTTCTACAACCCTACAGCAGTGACACGCGGTAAGGAAAGTTTCAAAAAAATCTGGGGCAATAGAAAACTTGAGGACGACTGGCGACGCTCTAACCGCACCGTGATTGCCTTTGACGATCAAGCGGAAGAGGGCGACTCACTGCAGACCGATTCACTACAAACGGACTCCCTTGTAGCGGATAGTACCACAACCATGGAACTGTCGGCCGCACAGGATCCACACCAACGAGAATACTATTTAGAACAAATACCCTTTACGCCAGGACAAAAGATGGTGGCGCACGGAAAAATAGAAGAAGCGCTCTATGCAGCTGCCGTCATTGAGAAGGACAAGTTGGAGGATTTCCAACTCGCTGAAAACACCTTCAATCGCTTGATGAAGGACTACCCAGAGTCGAAAAGCATGCCCGACGTTTACTACCACCTGTTCTTGATGTACTCCCGATGGGGTAATTCGGAGCAAGCAAACCTATACCGCCAACGCATGGCTCTGGAGTTTCCCGACGACGAACGTACGGCAATCATCAACGCGCCCAACTACGAATACCAGGCACGTTATGCCATTGAAATAGAAGACTCGCTGTATCAAGCCACTTACAACGCTTATAGAGCGCGCGACAACGAACAGGTACAGAGCAACACAAAGATATCGACCGAACAATATCCTAAGGGTTTGAACCGTCCGAAGTTTATTTTTGTAGATATCCTGAGTCGAATCGCCCAAACGCCTACCGACACCTTGATCAAAGAACTGAAAAGCTTGGTCACCATGTATCCCAAAAGCGATGTCAGCACATTGGCGGGAATGATGGCGCGCGGTTTAGAGGAAGGGCGCCTTGTGGGTACAGGCGCATTAGACGTGGGGTCGCTCTGGGACATGAGAACCGAAAAGGCAGACATGGCTGCAGAGGACATTGCTGAGGCCAAACAATTCGAAACAGAAACAAACACGCCTTTCTGCTTCCTGATTGCTTACCCTACCGACACTCTGAACGACAACCAATTGCTTTACGACATTGCCCATTTTAACTTCACCTCATTCATGGCAAGGATATTTGATATTCAATGCCAACGTGGTAAAGCCATCACCCAATTTATTGTGGGCGGATTCAACAACTTTGATGAAGCCCATCGGTATGCACAACGCATGTCGCTCATCCCTGAATTGAGCAACAAACTGTCGAAAGCACGCACGTTCATCATTTCAAAGCAAAACATTATGCTGATTGGTTCAGCCTTTAGCTACGAGGATTACGCTAAGTTCTACGAACACCACTTCGCACCGCAAGCTATTGATCTTGAACGCCAGAAGCAAGGCGAAGAAGCAGAACCATTACAACGCTACGAAGATGAACTGTCGCCCGAAGAATTACAGGAAAGGGAACAGGAGCCATCATCTGAAAAAGAAAATTCAGAAGGACCCGTTGAAAGCGAAGGCGATTGGTATTAATAACTTAAAGTGGGTTCTTTAAAATTATCCGAACAGAGTTCTCATCAACTCGCCCACAGATATTAATCACAATTCGTATTTCAATCTCTTTCATAAAAAAACAAAAGTTAAAAAGTGAAGCATCTTATCCTTTTATTATGTCACGTAAAATAAAAGTTGTAATTTTGCCGAACAAATTGTAAATTAGAAAAATCAGAGGCCACAAAGCCTCTGTTTTTCTCATATCACTTTATTCCCAACATGAAGAAACTTTTATTCTTTTTTGGTACAGCATTGTTTGCATGCACCGCAAATGCTCAGGAAGCTTACTTGGGCAAATGCAACAACACCATGCTGCACTTAATGAAAACACACAAACAACAAGCTCGCTCTGCTGAATCTAAATTATTGCAACGCATACTTGTAGAAACAACCGATGCTTCAGCCGTAAAACAATTCGTTGAAGCAGCAGGTTACAACACCTTGACTATTGATGAATCAGTAATCATGGTGTATATCCCCTTATCTTACGTACCCACATTAGCGGCCATGGAAGAGGTAAAACACCTTGCCAGCGATTCAAAGGCGGACGCTAAGATGGAACTCACACATAAATTGATTGGCTCAGATGATGTGCACAAAGGTGTGGATCTTGAAACGCCCTATACAGGCAAGGGCGTTGTCGTAGGCGTTATTGATATGGGATTCCAATTCCAACACGCTTCATTCCTGGACGAGAATGGCAAGCCACGCGTACATTCAGTTTGGAACCGTGTCACCAAATCTGAGGCAACAACAGTCATCCCTAAAGACGGCGAAATCGACGACTCTGCAGGCCACGGCACGCACGTAACCTCTATTGCAGCAGGTTCACACATTGAAAGCATCAATGTATCGGGCGTTGCTCCCGAAGCCACCATCATCATGATTCCCTCTGATGGTTTTGCTGACAACGAAGTTATTGAAGACATCAAATACATCAAGGAAACTGCCGAAGCTTTAAACATGCCTCATGTCATTAACATGAGCTTCGGTTCACACGTTGGCCCTCACGATGGCTCTACGATTCACGACTACACACTGAATAAATTCTCAAAGAGTGGATCAATCTTGGTGTGTGCTGCAAGTAACGATGGCAACGACAACATCCATACGGAACATGTATTCACTGCCGACGGCGAAGTGCGCTACGTATTCTTTAAAGACGCGACAGCGGGCTTTAACAGAGTTGAAATTTGGGACCAAACAGCCGACGGCAAGAAGCACATCACCGTTGAACCCTGTTACTATTCAGAAAAAGAACAAACGGTCGTGGTTGGAAAAAGCAATTTCACAAGCACAGGTTTTTCAATCGTAGATGAGGTGAACAGCCGCAACCAAAAACAAAACGTGACGGTCTTCAACTATCTGAACGACTTGTACAAAATGTCGGGAGACGATTCAGCCCTCTTCGGTCTTAAAATCACCGGCGATAATGGGGCACACATCCACCTTTGGAACAGAAATGCGGTTAACGGACAAATATACCAGCCCTACGTTTTCAAAACAGCAGGTATTGACCGCTCTATGACCTTGGCTGGAACAAAAGAATACCTCATAGCCGATGCAGGCGGTACGGCAGAAACTACCATCTCCGTAGGTTCATACAACAACGGACGAGGCAGATGGAAGGCGCTGAATGGATCAGAATACCAATCTACGTCGACTTCTATTTCAGGGCAATTAAGCGGTTTTAGCAGTTCTGGACCAAGTTTGACACCTAACGTCATGAAACCCACAATCGTAGCGCCTGGTGCATACATCCGTTCAGCATTCAACAAGTATAGCTCAAGTTATGGCAGCGACCGCATCGACAACTATGCCTTTACCACCGATAAAGTAACGGTAAAGACGCCCCACCCCGTCATCCCCGGATTAACTATTGACGAAGACCATTTTTTCGGACTCATGCAGGGCACGTCAATGTCTGCACCCGTCGTGACTGGTACCATTGCTTTGTGGCTTGAAGCAAACCCCAACTTGACCTACGACCAAGTGATTAATATTCTGAAGGAAACAGCAATCAACGATGAATTTACAGCTGAAAACGGAGGAACAAAGGCGTGGGGATATGGCAAACTCAACGCTTACAAAGGTCTTGTAAAAGCCTTGGAGATGGCCAACAACACTGGCGTTAATAATGTGATTAACTCGGAAGAACCCATCACGCTGATGAAGAACAACAACGAATGGAACGTCTTGTTCAACAACAACGAAACTTTCGCTACCATTCGCATTTGCGATCTCAACGGACGCATCGTTTCTTTGCGCAACATCACTCATCCCGAGCGCGGACAGGAAGAGACCATTTCACTCAGCGAACTCCCTGCGGGTATGTATTTGATTAACATCAAAACCACAAAGGCTAACGTGACACGCAAGGTGATGGTTCAATAAACACAAGTGTATTGACACACCATAAATAAAATCAAAATGAGGGCAGGTCTTTTTAAACCTGCCCTCATTTTTTTATATTACTTTTATGACTGATGCGTGCCACATATGCAAATGGATTTAAAAGGCACACTGTCATGAGATGTGAAAAACAAACTTAACAAATTTAAACCTTGTTTTTCGGTCACGCTAAAAAACACCAACTTACACCATACAACCACATTAATTTCACGGTTTGATTATGTTTCAAAATCTTAAAAAACTGTAATTTCGCAATGCAAATTTGCGAAGACGATGAATGTTTGGTCTGCGCAACAGCTTATGGTAAGTTCTATAAATTAGTTATTGGCTAATTCCGAGTTTGGCCGCTTAGTTTATGCAAATCGACTCAAGCTAATTACTGAACCTACCTTGTATGAATGACAACTGCACTCATATTATATAATATAGCAAATCAATTATAATAAGCATATCAATGGAAACATTCAAATTTAATCCACGCATCGTGCGTGACTTGCGTAAATACAGCAAGGAAAAATTTGCAGCCGACACCATGGCTGGACTCATTGTGGGTATCGTTGCTTTACCTTTGGCGATTGCTTTTGCCATTGCAGCAAGCCCTGGTGGTGATGCCAACCACACCATTGGTCCTGTTGCAGGTATCATTACAGCGATCGTTGCCGGTTTTCTTATCTCTGCCTTAGGGGGCAGTCGCGTTCAGATCGGTGGACCCACAGGAGCTTTTATCGTCATCATCTATGGCGTTGTGGCACAATTTGGTTTAACAGGATTGATGCTCGCCACAATCATGGCTGGTATATTCCTTGTTCTGCTCGGCGTGTTCCGCTTAGGTACAATCATCAAGTTCATCCCCTATCCTATTGTCGTAGGTTTCACCAGCGGTATTGCCTTAACCATCTTCACAACGCAAATCAAAGACCTCTTTGCTTTGCAAATTGAGCAGGTACCCGCTGAATTTGTAGAAAAATGGATTGCTTACGGTAAGCACTTCCTGACGCTTGACCTTCCCACAACCATCGTGGGTATTTTAAGTATCATCATCATTGCGGTAACACCTAAATTCTCAAAGAAACTGCCTGGTTCGCTTGTAGCCATTATCGTAGCGACCTTAGCCGTTTATGGCTTAAATGCCGCTGGTCTTACTCACATCGAAACCATTGGCGACCGCTTTGGTGAAATCAAGGCCGCATTGCCTGAAATCACTGCCCTCAACATCATTTCTGAAGGTATTACATGGGACATGATTAATGGGCTCATCCCAACAGCAATCACGATTGCCGTGCTCGGTGCTATTGAATCTCTGCTTTCTGCTACCGTAGCCGATGGTGTCACAGGCCATCACCACGACTCAAACCAGGAGCTCGTAGGTCAGGGTATTGCAAACATCGTAACTCCCTTCTTCGGTGGTATTCCTGCCACAGGTGCCATTGCCCGTACCATGACCAACATCAACAATGGCGGTCGCACTTGTATCTCGGGGATTATCCACGCTTTGGTCTTGCTCGTAATCTTCATTGTTTTGATGCCTTTAGCAAGCTACATCCCCATGTCATGCCTTGCCGGTGTACTTGTAGTGGTGGCTTACAACATGAGCGGTTGGCGCACATTCCGCGAACTGATGAGCAACCCCAAGAGTGATGTCAGCGTATTGCTCATTACCTTTGTCCTTACTGTGATTTTCGACCTTACCGTTGCGATTGAAGTAGGCTTGATTATTGCATGCTTGCTCTTCATGAAACGTATGACAGAAAGCACACAAATCAAGGTGCTTACCGACGAAATTGATGCTAACGATGAAAGCGACATGCTCCTTGAAGAACACTTGACCATTCCCGAAGGTGTAGAGGTGTACGAAATCAATGGCCCCTACTACTTCGGTATCGCCAATAAATTTGAGGAAATGATGGCGGATATGAACGACACGCCCTATGTACGCATCATCCGCATGCGCCGCGTGCCATTTATTGACTCTACAGGTATCCACAACCTCCACAACCTCTGCGACATGTCACAACGCGAAGGTACCGACGTTGTTCTTTCTGGAGTAACCCCCGCAGTTCAGCAGACCCTTGAACGCGCTGGTTTCTACAACTACATTGGCAAGGACCACATCTGCCCCAACATCAACGTTGCCCTTGAACGTGCGGCAGAACTCGTAGCCAGCAAAATGATAGAAAAAGAGAATAGCTTGTAAATAGAGTGCAGACAACAGAGTACAGAGTACAACTGCCATGAGGTTTGCATGCAAAGTGTAGCGTTGTGAGGTAGGGACCATTCCCTGTGTCGGCGCGTCATTCAATCATCAAACACGCCACCTCAGGCAACCAGATACAAAAGACGTAGCCTGTTGTCCGTTGACTAATTATGATGGGTTCGATTAATTAATTTAATTATTCGAACCCACCTTATACTTCTTATCCATGATTGAAACCAAACAAATACAAATAAAGGACTACAATTATCCTTTACCCGATGAAAGGATAGCCAAGTATCCTAAAGCTGAACGCGACGCCTCAAAACTCTTGCTTTACCGAAGTGGACGCATTAACGAGGATGTGTTTAGAAATCTCCCCAACCACCTACCCCAAGGTGCTCTGATGATTTTCAACAACACGAAAGTGATTCAGGCGCGCCTTCATTTCCATAAATCCACAGGAGCATTGATTGAAATCTTCTGTCTGGAACCCCATACGCCACTCGATTACCAACAATCGTTTGCACAGACACGCAGCGTGAGCTGGACGTGCTTGGTGGGCAATCTAAAAAAGTGGAAAGAGGGCAAGCTCGAACGAAACATTCTCGTTCATGGCACCGAGATCGTGCTCACCGCAGAGCGCAAAGGCGATAGCGGAACTGGGATTGAGATTGTATTTGACTGGGGCAATGATGACATTACCTTTGCGGAGGTCCTTGATGCCATTGGCGAACTCCCTATTCCGCCATACCTCAATCGCGACACTGAAGAAAGCGACCTCACAACCTACCAAACGGTGTATTCCAAGATCAAAGGTTCAGTAGCTGCACCTACCGCAGGACTGCACTTCACGCCACAAGTACTGGAGGCCATTGAGCAAAAAGGTATTGAACGAGGCGAAGTGACCTTGCACGTTGGTGCTGGCACGTTTAAGCCCGTGAAAAGCGAACATATTGAGGGGCACACCATGCATGCCGAATGGATATCGGTGAGTAAAGCGACCATAGAGCAAATCTTGGCACACGATGCACAATGCATTGCCGTGGGCACAACCTCTGTGCGTACCTTGGAAAGTCTTTATTACATCGGCGTACTTCTGCATCAAAACCCTCAAGCCACGCAGGATGAATTACACGTTCCTCAATGGCTTCCATATGAGTATGCGCAGTCGGAACAAACACCATTAACCGCGCAACAAGCATTACAGGAAATCTTGCGCTATTTAGAGCGTAACAACCTTTCAACCTTGCATTCCGCCACGCAAATCATTATCGCTCCTGGCTACACGTATCACATCGTTAAGGCCATCGTGACGAACTTCCACCAACCACAGAGCACATTGCTCTTATTGGTCTCTGCATTGATTGGCGATAATTGGCGCGAAGTGTACAACTACGCCCTCACACATGATTTCCGCTTCTTGAGCTATGGCGATAGTTCATTGCTCATTCCCTAACAACAAAAAACCGAGTAAAAGCTTTGAAACTTTTACTCGGTTTTTTTGTATATGTTCAACACATCTTAAAGGTAAAATAAGAAAGGACTTCGCCCCTACAAAAGGGGAAGCTAAGAAAGTACATCTTCTTATTTATCCTTAAAACTTGAGCCTGCACGACAATAGCCCTTAAGCTCTAAGTCGAAAATCAAGGTTGAGTATGCTGGCAATGAAGCATTCATGCTTGACGCAGCATAGCCCAACGCTGAAGGGATATATACTTCCCAACG
>JAGBYN010000018.1 GCA_017628775.1 Bacteroidaceae bacterium
ATTATGCGATAAAAGTTGCAACCAACAAAATTACCTATTACAATGCTGATGTAAAAAGTGAGGATATCAATGAAATTGTTTTGCCAGAAATCAATAGGTACTGTGAGATAATAAAAAGCATCTGCGACACAGTGAGGGAAACCACATGTAATAAAGAGGGGTACCCCAAAAAGCATTGGTAAATTGTTGCCACGACGTGCAAAGGTGACTGCTGTTGTCATTATAAAACCACAGCCAATAGCTAAGATGCTTCCTTTGAAGGGTCCTACAGCAAGCCTAGATTCAAGTATGGATTGTGCAGACTCTTGAAGGTTTAGTGGAGATAAACGAGCTAACAAGGCAACCAGAAGGCATCCGAAGATATTGCCAATCAATATCAGGCAAAGTAAGCGAATCTCACCTTTTTTTATAAAACCAGCTGTGCCGGTATATAAACGAAGGCGGTAATTAACAACAGAGAGTAAACCAAAGGCAAATAGGATACTGCCCACAATGTCGCGGGTTGCTAAATATCCAAATCCTGCAATTCCGACACAAACTCCTGACATCAAGGATGAACGGAATACTTCAATAATCTTATTATACATATAGGTTTATGCTATTTATAATTTTTAAATCTTTCGTGTTACTTCAAATTTGTATGCTTTTGCATATTATATCCAATGAATATATGACATGCTTAATTATACATTTTACAAAATTAATAAATTTTTATTGATTTTGCTAACTCTAAAGTGTAAAACCGAATGTGAATTTCAAAGTTATTGCACATTCAGTATAAAGAATGCGCATTTCTGCATGATTTTTTCGTAATTTTGCAAAAATTTTAAAAACAATAAGTTAAAAGCTTAAACAAGGAATCATGTTAATTTTTTCTGATTCTTTATTTTACGCAAAACCATAATTTATGATTAAAAAAACTATCGTAGACCTTTTTGAGGAATCTGTAAAACGTTATTCTGATAATACGTTTTTGCTTGAAAAAACAAACAAAAAATTTGAACCAACAACTTATAAGCAAGTTCAACAATACGTGTATCGTTTAGGTGCCGGCTTGCAGTCGTTAGGCGTGCAAAAGGGCGATACTATGGCTTTACTTTCAGAAGGCCGTAACTTGTGGGTGATAGGTGAATTGGCAATGTTTTATGCAGGCGCAATCAATGTGCCCCTCTCAATAAAGCTTGAAGAAAGTAGCGACCTTTTATTCCGTTTGCAGCATGGCGATGTTAAGTATATCATGGTTTCAGGTACGCAATTGAAAAAAATACGTTCGATAAAAGCATCACTTACAGAGGTAAAGTATATCATTGTTTTTGATCAAGTTGAAAACCTGGAAGAGCGTGAGATTTATATCGGTGATGTATTTTCAAAAGGCGATCAGTTCTTGAAAGAACATTCATTGGAAGAGTTCTTGAAAGTTGCATATTCATTGAAGAATGACGATTATGCAACCATTACTTATACATCTGGTACAACTGCAGATCCCAAAGGTGTGGTGTTGACACACAGAAATTATACGGCAAACGTAGAACAATCATTGACGTTGGTTGATATTGACCAAACCTGGAGGACATTGATTATTTTGCCTTTAGATCACTGTTTCGCTCATGTTGTGGGCTTCTATATTATGATGTCGGTTGGTGCTACTGCAGCAACAGTTCAAGTTGGAAGAACACCACTGGAAACGTTAAAGAATATTCCTTTAAATATCAAGGAAGTAAAACCACATTTTATTCTTTCTGTGCCAGCCTTAGCGAAGACATTTAAAAAGAATATAGAGAACGGAATTCGAGCAAAGGGTAAAAATACAATGCGACTCTTCAAGTTGGCATTGGCAACTGCACAATTGTATAATGGAGATTCAAGTTTAGACTTTAAGGGTTGGAGATATGTGTTAAAACCATTTGTTGCATTGTTTGATAAGATCTTATTTTCAAAAGTTAGAGAAAATTTTGGTGGTGAAATGAGATTCTTTATCGGTGGTGGTGCGCTCCTTGATAAGGATTTACAAAAATTCTATATGGCAATAGGTATGCCTATGTATCAAGGCTATGGTTTGTCAGAAGCTACTCCAGTTATTTCTTCAAACGGACCTGAACTTTATCGTTTTGGATCAAGTGGTAAATTGGTTAAGCCTATTGAAGTGAGAATTGTGGATGCAGATGGTAAGGATTTGCCTACTGGAGAAATGGGCGAAATCGTTGTGAAGGGAGAAAATGTGATGGCAGGTTATTGGAAAAATCCCGTTTCAACATCAGAAACTTTAAGAAATGGTTATCTTTATACTGGCGATTTGGGATATATGTCTGCAGAGAATTTGCTCTATGTTAAAGGTCGTTTTAAGAGCTTGCTGATTGGTAGTGATGGTGAAAAATACAGTCCAGAAGGTATAGAAGAAGCGTTAGTTGAGCATGCTTCATGTATTGATCAGGTTATGTTGTATAACAATCAATCTGCATATACAACAGCACTTGTCGTACCCAATAAAGAAAGGTTGCAAAAACATATTGCCCATCAAGGCTTGTCGTTACAAACGGAAGAAGGTCGTAAAGCAGCAATCAAAGAAATAGAAAAGCAGATTGCGTTGTTTAAGAAAGGTGGTGAATTTGAGACCCTTTTCCCTGAACGCTGGCTACCAGCAACATTTGCAGTTTTGTCAGAACCATTTACTGAGCAAAATCAGATGATAAATAGTACAATGAAAATGGTGCGTGGTAAGATTGAGAAGGCTTATGCCGAACGTATCAAGTATATCTATACACCCGAAGGAAAGCAAATTTACAACCAGCAAAATTTAGATGCTTTGGTTTAATCAAAAATATAAGTTTAAATCAAAGATCTAAAATCAAATTATATCGTTGAGATTTAACTTGTAATAAAAAAGCGGATGTGTCAAAGTTTTATTTTTGATTCATCCGCTTCTTTCTTTGTTAAAGAACTTTCTAAAAAAAGAATTCATGCATTTAGATAAAGCTAGCGCATTTGAATTAGAAGTGCATCATTTTATTGAAGATTTTACAAATAAAAATGCATCTCATGTGGTGGTTAAAACCTCGGGATCAACTGGTGTCCCAAAAGAGATTTTAGTTAGTAAACATGCGATGTTAAACAGTGCTAAACGCACTAACGATGTGCTTGGATTGAAATCGGGAGATACAGCTGTCTTATGTTTACCTTTAAAATATATAGCTGCTAAAATGATGGTGGTGAGAAGTTTAGAGCGGCATTTGAATTTGCTGATATTAAATCCATGCGCAAATCCTTTAAAGCAAATAGAGCATTTAAATATAAAAGGCTGCGTATTGTTGGCAATTACACCGCATCAACTTCATGAGATTTTGTCAGATTTGGATAGTCGGAGAAAATTATCTCAAATTTCTCATGTATTGGTAGGCGGTGGTGCAATACCTTCTGCTGTAGAGTATAGTTTAAGAAGTTTTGATAATAAAATATATGCTACATATGGCATGACAGAAACACTGTCTCATATAGCATTAAGACTGATAAGCGGCGCGTGTGCCCAAAGATTTTTTTATACTCTTCCCGGCGTTGAGGTGTCGCAAACTGAGTTGGGGTGTTTAGTTGTGCGTGATGAATTGACTTTTAATGATTATTTGGTTACTAACGACGTGGTTGAATTTTCAGAAGATGGTGGCTTTGTTGTAAAGGGTAGGGTTGATAATGTCGTAAATTCAGGGGGTGTGAAATTGCAAATCGAAGAACTTGAATCTGTTTTGGAAAAAACAGTTTTAGAAAAGAATTGTGTTTTGACCTATGTTTTTGATGAGAAATATGGTCAAGCTCTTACTTTACTTTATGCTTTATCATTAACAGAAGACGAGGTTAAACATATTTGTAAAACCGTGTTAAGAGGAATTGCATTACCAAAATATTATTTCAAAATAGAAAATATTCCATATACTGAAAACGGAAAAATCGCTAGACTCACGGCTCATCAATTAGCAGAACAATTGAAAAGTTGACATAAAGTGAACCCTTAAATTATGTCAGTCTTATAAAAATATCTTACAAAAAACAAGGTCTGTACGTTTCAAATGACTTAATATTGGGAAAGTTAGAGTTGCTTGCCGGACATTAATCAAAATGAATGAGCTCTGTTGACATAAGACGCGACATGTTGGGGTATTACTTATCTGTTTATAAATAGGCGAGGGTGTGTCTTCTGCTCGACACACCCTCGCATTTGTTTTATTTAATTCTGTAATTGCAATTTACTTTACCTTTGATGATGGCGTTGATTTTGTTTTTTACCATTTGCTTACGTAACGGAGCTATGCGATCTGTGAACACTTTTCCTTCAAGATGGTCAACCTCATGTTGCATGACTCGAGCAAGAAATCCTTCAAGCCATTCATCGTGTTGAATTAAATTTTCATCAATCCATTGAACGCGTATTCTTGTTGGCCGTTTTACCGGTTCATGAATACCTGGTAGCGAAAGGCAACCTTCCTCCATTGAAGAAACTTCGTTTTCGTCATATTCAATAATGTGAGGATTGATAAAAGCGTGTAAAAATCCCTCATATTCAGGATAGCTCTCTTTAAGATCGTCAAGCCCAATAACCACAAGTCGAATGGCTTTGCCTATTTGAGGTGCCGCTAATCCCACCCCCTCTGATTTTTTCATGGTTTCATACATGTTTTCAATCAGGGTTTTGAGTTCGGGATACGTTTGTGGATCAATGTCTTCACATGATTTTCTCAGCACCGGCTGTCCGTAGGTATATATAGGAAGAATCATTGTAAGTTTAAATTTGTTTTGTGTTGATAAATGTATTTTTTTCTTTATCTAAATATACGTTCTGAGTAATTCTTTGGCTTGAGGAGCCTGAAGTGTTTTTATGGCCTTCTCTCTTAATTGTCTTACTCTTTCTTTTGATAGTCCTACCTTTGTTGCAATTTCTTCGAGCGAGCCCTCTGGTTGGCCAATGCCAAAAGCCATTCTTAGAATTTGTTCTTCACGTGGCGGCAATTGTGAAAGAATTAAGCACAATTGATTGCTTAATGACTCTGTTTCTAAATTTTTGTCGGTTGCAATCGATCCACTTCCGCTCATGATAACATCTATTAGAGATGTGTCGTCGCTATCAGCTAAAGGTGCGTCAACACTGACCGGACGTACCGAAGTTTCCAGGATATTCATAACCTTTTCTTCTTCAATACCTAATGCACTGGCAATTTCGTCAACTTCAGGGTCTCTGAGGTTTTTTTGCATAAATGAATTTCTGAACTTTTTCACTTTGCTTACCAATGTTTCCTGGTTACTCGGCAATCTAACAAGTCGGCTCTTGTCGGTGATGGCCTGTAGAATGCTTTGTCGAATCCACCAAACAGCGTAAGAAATAAATTTAAACCCTCTTGTGGGGTCAAATTTCTGCGCTGCTTTGATTAGTCCAACGTTTCCCTCGTTGATGATGTCAACGAGTGCTAAACCCTTGCTTTGGTATTGTTTAGCTACACTAACGACAAAACGCAAATTGGCTTTGACTAATCTAGCCAATGCCACTTGGTCGCCACGTTGTATGCGCATCGAGAGTTCAACCTCTTCTTCAGGTGAAATCATTTCAACGCGTCCAATATCTTGTAGATATCGCTCTAATGCCTCGCCTTCACGATTAGTGATGCTTGGGGCAATCTTTAGTTGATACATGGTTTTATTTAAGGGAATATTAAGGTCGTGGCGAAGTTATATAAAAATGTAATCATGCGCAAGAAAATATTCGTTTTTTCATTTCAAAAAGTGAAAAATGTGCTGTTTTTTTGTCAAAAAAGATTAAAAAGACCCCTTGATTGCCTTTAAAAGCATATCAATAGATAAAAATGCGATATATTTTTTGTAAATTTGCATCAAAATGGTGATATTTTTTTTCACCCCATATGAATTATTTAGACTTAACTATACGCAAATGGCCAATTCTAAAAAGGTTTTATTCATTACACAAGAAATCACACCTTATGTACCTGAAAGTGAAATGTCAATTGTAGGAAGAAAACTTCCACAAGCAATTCAAGAGTTAGGTAACGAAATTCGTACATTTATGCCTTGCTGGGGTATCATCAATGCACGTAGAAACCAATTACATGAAGTGATACGTCTTTCGGGTATGAATATTGTTATAGACGATACGGATCATCCGTTAGTGATCAAGGTTGCGAGTATTCAAGCAGCTCGTATGCAGGTTTACTTTATTGATAATGATGATTTCTTTTATAAACGCCAAATGCTATGTAATGTAAATGGTGAAGAATGCCCTGATAATATCGAGCGCGCAATTTTTTATGCGCGCGGTGTTTTGGAAACTGTAAAAAAGTTACGTTGGACCCCAGATGTCATCCATTGTCAAGGTTGGATGGGAGCTATTGCGCCCATGTTTATTAAAAAAGCTTTTGCTGATGATGCCCCATTTGTCAATACAAAAGTTGTTTTTGATGTCTATAGTGAAAATTTATCGCTTCCAGCTCCAAGCAATATAAAACAATGTTTATCATTACGTTCTGTTGATGAAGACTTTTTAGATAGTTTAGGTTTAGACTTTAACCATCCCAATATTTTAAATCGCATAGCAGCGTTTTTCTCTGATGAAATCATTGTGAGCAATGAGGAAAAACATGCCGATTTGATCGCATTTGCCAAAGAAAAAGGCATCCCTGTTACATTACGAAAGGAATCTGATGATTTAGGGGAGATTTATAATGCTGCTTACAACAGATTAACGGTAGAATAAGATTTTTAAGATCAAGTATAATTGATTCCTTGCTTTATCAGGAATTTAATAACAGTAATATCGTGAGAACAGTAGTTAACCTATTGGCCATGTTTGTAGCATGTGTGTGGTGCGTTTTGCTATACTCATGCGATGATACAACCGATGAGTTGGGCACAGAGATTATGCCCGACCATGACAATATATCAACAAGTACAGAAACCTTTACTATGCCAACAAGAACACTCAAGGTTGATTCTGTTTTAGCAAACACCAGTACTTGTTATTTGGGTTGTGTCGTAGATCCCGAAACACGAGCAAAAACTACATGTGATTTTTTAGCACAATTTCACATTCAAGAAAAGTTTCAACTGCCCAATAAGTCATTATTGAAGGATGGTACATTGATTGTCGATTCGTGTGACATTCGCATTTATTTCGATGATTTCTATGGCGATTCATTGACTTCCATGAAACTTTTAGTTCATGAGTTAGATACGAATAATGTCATGAAGGAAGGGATTAATTATTATACCAATATTAATCCAGAAGCATACGTCAATCAAAATTCTAGTGAGAAAATATCCTTGACTTATGCTGTAAAAGATTTAACGCGCCCCACGAATGAAACAGATGGCTCTTCTTATTATAGAAGCATACGTGTTCAGCTTTCAAAGCAATATGGTGAATTCCTTGTTAATAAATATTATGAAAGCCCTGAATATTTTAAAAACTCTTACCAATTTATAAATCATGTTTGCCCTGGATTTTATTTTAAGATAGTTGGTGGCGTTGGTAGTATGGTTGAAACTGTAATTACAACATTAAATGTCTATTTCAGTTACAAAACAGTTAATGAGGCTGGACGTGATACGATTGTAGATGGTATGCAACGTATGGCTGCTACAGAAGAAGTCCTGCAGAACACCAGAGTGGAGAATAAAATTCCAGATTCAATGTTAGATGAAACCTTGCCTTACGCTTACGTTAAGTCGCCATCAAGCTTGTGTACAGAATTAACATTGCCACTTTCAGATATTGTCGCTGGCGGTCATTATTTAGATACGATCAATTCAGCATCTTTCACATTAAGATGCGTGCCTCAAAATGCGACCAATGCGTTTAGCTTAACACCGCCACCAATGCTTCTGCTTATTCGTAAGTCAGAGCAATTCTCCTTTTTTGAGAATTCAAAACTAATAGGAAGCGATGCGTATGTTTCTTCCTATAATCAACAATTAAAGGCATATACATTTAATGATATAAGCCAGTTGATTAAGCGTATTAAAGACGAACGCGATTTAGGCGCTGGCGTACAAATTACAGATTCAGAGGAAATAAGAAATCAGAAATATAAAGTTTGGGAAGCTAATCGTGCCGAGTGGAACAAGCTTGTTGTGTTACCCGTAAAAGGTGTATACACTACAACTGAATCCTGGACAGGTTCAACTCAAACCTTAGTAAAACTTAAAAATGAATTAGGACTGCATAGTGTAAAGTTAGAAGGTGGAGATCGTGGCGTTGAACTATCTGTTATATATAGTAGTTTTAATTCATATGATATCTAATACATAATTTAATAAAAGAAAGGGCTGGTCATATACGTGTTATATATCGGCCCTTTTCTTAATATCCCTCAAGTGTAATAAAAGTAAATTTAATGAAAGTCGTATTAATAAGTCGTAGCGATTTAAGAGGTGGCGCCGCTGTTTTTACTTTTAGATTAATGGTTGCCTTAAGAAATAACGGCGTGGATGCTAAAATGCTTGTTGTTGAAAAGCTTTCTGCTGATCGTTCAGTCATGAGCTATGCCAATTATTTCCAGGACAAGCTTAATTTCCTGTTAGAACGATTTGAGATTTTTATACGCAACGGCTTTTCGCGCAAAACGTTATTTCATGTTGATACCGCCCATTATGGCAGAGATATCTCTGAACATCCCTGGATTAAAGAAGCCGATTATATCATTTTAAATTGGATGAACCAGGGCGCACTGTCGTTGCGTGGCGTCAAACGTATTCTGGAGTTAGGAAAACCCACGATATGGAATCTTCATGATATGTGGTGTTTGACAGGCATCTGTCATCATGCTTACGATTGCAATCGATACACGCAAGATTGTGGCCACTGCCCACTGCTTAAGTCAAACAAGTACAATGATTTGTCGCATCGTGTGTGGTTATCAAAAAGTCAGCTTTATCGGTACGAAAATTTACATTTCGTAGCCGTTAGCAATTGGATTAAAGAAAAATGCAGGCAAAGTAACTTGTTGAGCCAACACCCCGTTTCGGTTATTCCAAATTCAATTTCCTTGTCAGCTTATCAAGAACCTAAACACGAAGGTTTAAATCAAATATTGCAAGACATCGAAAAGATCCGACAAACGCAAAGCCAGATCCTGGCCATAGCTGCCGCGCGCCTTGATGATCCCATCAAGGGACTTCCACTTCTGATTGTAGCATTAAATATTTTTAAAAGAAAATATCAAACAAATATCCACCTACTGCTTATTGGGAGTTTAAGAGACGAGAGCTGGCTTGCAAAAATACCCAACGATTATACCTTTACAGGTCCATTAAATCCGAATGAAGTATTCGCTGTATTGCATCATGTTGATGTGGTTTTGTCAACCTCGCATTATGAATCCTTTGGTGGCACACTGATTGAAGGCATGTTAGCTGGTTGCGTGCCCGTTTCTTTTGACAACGGTGGTCAACGAGATATTATCAGCCATCAGCAAACTGGCTATTTAGCACAATATCCTTCAGCCGACGATTTTGCAGATGGCATCAAATGGGCTTTAGCGTCTAAGATATCAAAGAGTGTTTTAGAAAATACAGTACTCTCTAATTTTGGTGCTGATGTAGTCGCTAAAAAATATATAAAGTTGTTTGATAGGATAAGCCATAATGCTACAACGCAAGAAGGTGTGTCAAGGTAATTCTTGACACACCTTCTTTTATGCTTACAGACCAAGCCGCTTTTACCATTCCTTAATAACAATAAGCGTTGTGGTGATGAATGACAGCAGAGAGAGCCATGTAGATACTTGCCTTATGCTGTTGGCGTTGTTGACATATTGATTGCTTTTAACGGCATTGGGTTCAACGTAGATCACGTCGTTTTGCTTAAGGTTATAGACTGGCGAAACGAAGACGTCCTTTGAACGCAAGTCGATGTAATAGTTTTTCATTTCGTTTCCTTCCTGTCGCATCACCAAAACACGACTTCTGTTGGCCTGTATCGTTAAATCGCCTGCCATGCCTAAGGCTTCCAACAGTGTTAAGTTGTCGCGATTGATGGCGTATCTGCCTGGGTTTTTGATTTCACCTAAGATCGTGACGTATTGATTGGCTGAGCTAACAGTGACGACAGCATCGTTTAATAAGCCCTTGCGCAATTCTGATTGGATTTCGTCGGTTACCTGTGTGCGTGTTTTTCCCTTCACAAGGATAGAACCGATGCCCGGCATTTGAATATTGCCATCGCTGCCCACGGTGTAGTAGGCGATTTGGTTAGATGAGTATGAAGCTCCGGAAACGGCATTGGTTGTGATGATCGGTAGGTTGAAATTAGCTGCAGCTTCGGGCGTTAAGCAACTGGTGATGACGATAGAGAGTTTGTCGCCGGGCATGAACTTGATTTCTTCAATTTGAGTGGTTTGCGCGACGGGATTTAAATCCTGAAAATAAATGACCTTTTCTTGGGTGTTGCACGATGTGAATACGGCGGTCGCCATTAAAAGTGCAATTGTGAGGCGTTGTAATGATTTTTTCATACTTTATGTTAATTTTTGAGTTTAAATCGTTGGTTTCGCAAATTTAGAGAGAATATTTCACATGTTGTGGATTATTTGGGCAATTTATTTGGTTTCGCCTGATTCTTCCCATTTAATTTTAATTTGCGTAAAAACATTGGGGTTGTGGATTAATTGTTGGAGTGCGTCTGTTTTAGATTGGCGCAGGCGGGCGCTTAGTATAATCGACGATTCGGTGTATTCTCTATTCGTGATTTGCGCTTCTGTTTCCTTCAAGCATCTCATGGCTCTGTCCTGCTCTGTGTAGGGCGCTTCAATCTGCACGTTGGTTTCTACGTATTTTTCTGTTATTTCAGAAGATGCGAGAGCCTCGGCTGCTGCAATTTTGTATGCCATAGCCAGGGGACCAGTACCTAAGTTGATGCCGCCATAGTATCGAACGACAACGACAAGTGTGAACGTGAGGTTGTTTGAGAATAACTGTCTTAAGATTGGGAGCCCCGCTGTGCCTGAGGGTTCGCCATCGTCGTTGCTCCTTGTGCGCTCACTTTTATAGCCCAATGTGTAGGCATAACAAACGTGCCGAGCATCAAAATATTTCTTTTTCATTTCAGATACGATTTGCTTGACATCGTCCTCCGTATCTACATGAAAAGAAAATGCAAGGAATTTGCTCCTTTTTTCAGTATATATTCCTGTTCCATTACCTGTGACGGTAAAATAAGTGTCGTTCATATCTTTTTGAAATGCGCTTGCAATAAAAATAAATTATTTCATCACCACGCCCAAGGAGTTTCTTCCGTCCATTTTTATCACGATGGGATGATTGAGCTTGACGTGGCGGATGTGTTCTGTTTCAAATTCAGCTGGTTGTTCGTTGAGCCATTGCTCGTCAAAATAACCATCGTTTTTATAGGGGTTGATGGTGAAGTAACCGACTCCAAACGACGTGAGGTTTTGGAAGAAGTGCGTGCCCTGAGAGGGGTCGATGCGATAATTCTCCAAACCACATTCAACAATCAATCTTGCTGCACTGATATGAGGCCACTTAACCGGAATGCCCAACCAGGAATCGGAACTGCCCCAACGTCCAGGTCCGACAAGGACGTACCCCCTGTCCTGCTGCGACATCAGCTTATTGACGTGTTCAATTTCTCTGGCTATGAAATCATTGTGCGACGCATTGAAATTGCAGGATTTTACGTAAACGACGTCAGATACATCGTTGATAATTCCATTTCCGAGGGCAACGTTGGTGGTTATAATGGTTTCATCCTGTGGTATAAGGCTTAAATCCTCTTCCACAATCTCTTTGCTATCAACTATTGGTCGGATTTGGAGTAGATAGAACTCGGCATGTGGTTTTGTGTTTGTGGTTGAGGGCTGCTTGATGTCCATTGCAAATTCTATTTCAACAGGGCGGCCCATTTCCTTTACGCCAATATCCAACAATGAGGAGATAATGGAAGCGAGCGGGAACATCTCATGCTGCAGGATGGATGCGAACGAAATGATCTTTCTGCCTTCAGGGTAGTAGCTATCTCTGATGATACAATCAAAGGGGTCGTAAGTGGAGGCAATGTATTTAAGCGTGCCATGCTTGTCGGCATCTTTTAAAGACAATCGTTTTAAATTAAAGGCGTCGTCGGATGAAAAAACGTCGGGTTCGTTTGTTAGATCCAGGGCGTAAAATCTTGTTTGGGTTTCTCTGAGAGCCATCTCGGTTTCGCTCATTTGCAGAACGTGGTTCGGATGTTTTGGTGACACTCTGAGGGTGACCCCTCCATCGACGATGTATTTACCGAGTCCTAAGGCTAAAGAGGCAATACCGTCCTCAGCTCGTTCGTTGCCAATGGGGTAGAAGTTTAGCGAACGAGCCACCCCCGACAAGATGGGGTAAAAACAAGATGCGCGCTGATGTCCAGAGCCGTCAATCCACTCGCCATGCTGGCTTCCCACAACTTCCTGAATCACGATTGCCATTTTTTCTTGATCAATCAAATTCTGAGTTGCGGTCAAGTAGGCCTTAGAGTCTTTGTAAAACACAGAGGCATAAACGCCCTTGATGGCTTTCTGAATTAACGCCAGTGCTTCGTCCTCGGTATGAGCGTGAGGAATCATATATGTGGAATAGATTCCGGCAAACGGCTGATAGTGAGAGTCTTCCAAGAGCGACGACGAACGTATCGCCATCGGACCATGGATGACTCGATACAATGTAGCCAAATCGTCGATTAAGGCCTGTGGTAGATGTGCGGCTTCAAAGGCTTGTAAAATTTCTTCGTCGGACGCATCAGAAAGTGCAATCGGATAGAGATTGTTCGTTTCCATGAAATCATCAAAAATATCTGTAGCAATCACTACAGTTTTTGGAATATTCACAGAAAAAATATCGGTTGTAAATTTAGGATAGCGTTTAACCATCGAGCCCATAAAAGCCAAACCTCTACCTTTTCCTCCTAAGGAGCCGTTACCAATTCTCACAAAATTGGCATATTCATCAAATCTGTCCTTCTGATAAATAGCAACGACTCCTTCATTTTTCATTTTTCTGTAGGACGCAATGAGCTCAGCAATTAATGATCTGGCATTCTCCATAATTTCATAATCCAGGACATCGATCTTTTTCAAGATTTGTGCGGGGGGAAACATAGCTCTTGAGTAGAAAAAGCGAGAGAAGTGGTTGTGTGACAGATGATAGCGTAAGCTTGATTTTGGGATATCATACAATTTATCCTGAAGTTCCTTCAAATTTTTAATTCTCATAACTTCTTCGCCAGTTTCAGGGTTCAGTATGACAAAATCTCCAAAGCCAAAGTTCTTCATGATTTCCTTTCGTAAATCCTGTGGATAGGACTTTGAATTTTTAGGAATGAATGAAGTGCGCAATTCTTGTGCAAAACATCTGTTGCTCACTTCGCTACTTTCCAATATAATCGGGATATGAGGGTCGTTCTTTTTTATGAAAGACGCCAGTCTGAACCCCGCCAGATTGTCCTTTGCTCCGTTGCGCATGAAGCTCATATCAGAGACGACTCCCAATATATTGTCGGCATAGTTTCGGTAAATCTCCATTGCTTCTTCGTATGTGCGCGCCAACATTATTTTGGGGCGTCCGCGCATACGCAGGGTTTTGAGGTGATCATTAAGTGCCTCTTTTGAAAATTCCATACTTTGTTCCAGTACGAACCGGTACAAATGAGGCAAGGCGGAAGAATAGAATCTAACGGAGTCTTCAACCAATAAAATGATTTGCACCCCCACCGATGCAACATCATTAGGGGCATTCCATTTATCTTCAATTAATTTGATAATGGCTAGCAACAACTCTGCATTACCTAACCATGAAAACACATAGTCGATACCCGATAAATCTTCCTTTTGAAAACGCTTTGAAACCTCTTTCGAAAACGGCGTTAAAACAACGATAGGAATTTCTGCGTGTTTATTTTTAATTTCTTTTGCATCAGCAAATATATCGCGATTGTCCATGTTTGGCATCACGATAATCAATTGAAATTGACGGTCGTTAAGTATGGCTAACGCCTCTTCCTTAGTTGTTACTTGCGTGAATCGTGGCGGGTATCGCAAACTAAGCGCTGTATATTCGTTGAAGATTTGTTCGTCAATACGTCCGTCGTCTTCAAGCATAAACGCATCGTATTTTGTTGCAATAAGCAATACGTTGTAAATACGTTTATTCATAAGATCTGCAAAAGGCGTATCCAACAAGACAAGATCTTTAAGTAAGGGTAGTGACATTGGTGTGTAATGCGAGTTATAAGGTGTGTAGCGTGCAGCGTACACTAATGTGATAAGTTTTTACAATTTATTTTTCTATTAAAACAACTGCATAAGCCGACATGCCTTCTTCCCTTCCTGTAAATCCTAATTTCTCAGTAGTTGTGGCTTTAATGCTGATGCAATCTATGTCTATATCCATGAGTGGTGCCAAAACTGCTTTCATTTTCTCGACATGCGGATTGATTTTAGGGCGTTCAGCACATATCGTGGCATCAACGTTATTAATAGAATATCCCTTTTCCCGGATGAGGTCGGTTGTTTTTCGCAATAAGATTTTGCTGTCTATATTATGAAATTCTTCACCGGTGTCGGGGAAGTGGTAGCCAATGTCTCTCATATTTGCAGCCCCTAAAAGAGCATCGCATATGGCGTGGATAAGGACATCTGCATCGCTATGGCCCAAAAGTCCTTGTGTGTGGGGAATTAAAATACCTCCTAACCAAAGCTCTCTGTTGTTGACTAATTTATGGACATCAAAACCCATTCCAATTCTAATCATAGTTGTTTGCTGTTATTTTTTTGGTGATTATAACGTGAAACCCTTCATTTCGCAAATCTGCGGAATGAAGGATTATGAGGTATAGTCTTTATTGACGTTTTTGTGGCTTTTCAAGAAAGATTCCGTCGGTTTCAATTTGAGCATTCGCCATTAGAATGTGCCAAAGAGTTCCTTTAATCCATCCATTTCAAACGACAGGCTGATACGCATGGTTTGATCCAACGGATTAGAAGCTTCTGTGGCAATAACATAACCAGCATCTACGCTAAGCACATTCATTTTAAATCCTGCCCCTAAGGTGTAATACTTGCGATTGCCCTGCATTTCGCTTTCGTGGTGGTATCCGCCACGAATAAAAAACTTATCATTGTAATTATATTCAGCGCCAATGCTCCATTGAATCTCTTCGAGCTCGCCTTTAAATCCGCGTTCGCTATCTCCAAAACTTTTAAATATCCCAGAAATGGAGGATACGTCATAATAATCTTTTCTCAGGCGTTCCTGGTAATCGACATCTTCTTCATTTTCCTTTTTGAGCGGCATTGATGGCACCAATAGTTTGTTGATATCAGCCGAGAAACTAATACGGTTGTATTCGTTTAGGGGCACCATGATAGAAGCTCCCAAGCGCAGATTGGTTGGAATGAAATAGCTGTAGTCGTCGCCAAAGCTGATTTTAGAACCAATATTTGATATGTTAAGTCCTAAACCCAATTGACATTCACGTTGGCTAATCATGAGATAGCTTTGATTGTATAATGAGATGTCGGCGGCAAAGGCTGACCCCGGTTTGACGTTGTCGTCATAATGTCCTGAGAGGTCAGAGTACATATATCTTAATGCGACTGCCGCCGAGAATGTTTCAGAAAGCATACGTGAGTAGGCTACGTCTAACCCCATTTCATAGGGTTTTACCGTCATGTCGCCAGCAATAACCTCGCCTAAGGAGAAATATCTTAATGATGCAGAAACCGCTTGGTAGTCACCGATTCTAACATAACCCACAGCATTAAGCAAAGCGATGTCGTTGGTGAGCTGTCTTAACCATGGGGTGTAGTTCAAGGATAATCCAGATCGAGCGATGGTAAAAGGATATTTTGCGGGGTTCCATGCTTGTGAGTTAATGTCGGGATCGGTTGCGGCACCGATGTCGCCCATAGCTGCAGATCGTGCATCTGCAGCTATGCTTTGCGACGTGACCGCTGTCATTATTGGATTGAACTGGTCCTTTATATCTTCGTCGGCAAAGGCAGGCAATGCTATTGTCATGAAGATCATCATTGTGTTGTATTTTATACTACTCATTTAGATTTTTTTGTTTTTAAATCACGATTATTCTTTGAGCATCGTAATTCTCTGTTCCGTTTTCCGACTCAATGATTAGCCTGTAAAGGTACACACCTTTAGGAATTGGGCAGAGACTTTGATTATTCAGATGCCATGTTTGCGACACTTTTGTTGATTCAATGTTTTTCGTTGATGTCCAAACAAGTTGACCAAGTAGATTATAAACTTCAAATTTAGCGATGCCACCCAAATGTTCATCCTTTACTTGTGCAATAAACTGCGTGTAATTGCTGGCAGGGTTTATTGATGCGTAAAGTTTATGATGGTTTGCTAATGAAGCATTTACCGTAAAGTTTAGGGTGCTGATTGTGGCATTATTGTTTAAGTCCCACACCTTGAAGGTCAATAGATGTTTGCCATCTGTCAAATCTTTAAGGTTATATACGACTGTTCCCTGCTGAAAGGTACCAAAGTCGTAGGTGAAGTAATCATTGAGCACAAATGTGTTTGTGATATCGTTGTCGATATTCAATTCAATGTCGTGCCCTAAGCTTATGCCAGTGGCATTAATACCTGAAGCGTCATTTAAGAGGGCAACAAATGTAGGGTTGCTGTCCGTGATGCCTCCATTAGGAAAATCAGGTGTGTTTAAATAGATAAAGGCTGTTGGGCCAACACTGTCGGTTTCGTTTGAAGCAATCTCGGTTCCGTTGAAATGGAAGCCTTCATGATATCCTTTAGCCTCTCTTTGGTTATCATTGCTTATCGCATAAAAAGAAACACGTCCTTTCTCTGATGAATAACTGATATCCTTTGGGATAGGGATTTTAAATGAAAATGCGCCATTGACGACGGAGTCGGTGCCTTCAAAAATTATTTTGCTCCGTTCTTGGTATTTAAAGGGGGCAGAAGCCTTGCCTTCATTGTTCTTACAGACGAATTGTTCTTTTTTATCGTATAAAGTGACTGTTATTTTACCATTGAACCCGTCGTTGATATGCCCAGAAAAAGTTGCAATAGAACCCGCTTTTAGTTGGATGTTGCTATTCTCGTCAATGATATGGTTATTGATGGAATCAAGCTCTATGCGTTCGTGTGGCACCATCAAAGGCAATGCAGGATCGCCTGCTAAGATGTATTTTAATTTATTAATACTTCGGTCTTTACCTTCAGTGATTAATTCGTTTTTAGCGCGTCTTAATGCTTCTCCGATGCTGTTCTGTGTGCCATTATTATTGGATGCCAATAAATATTTTGTATATGCTTCGTTTAGCTTGTTGTTTTCAGAAGCATACACCGCTCTTGAAGCACACATGAATGCTACAGCACCCCCTTTTGATGAAAACAAAGCATGACGTGCAAAGTCCGATGTGTTTTGGTCGTAAGGTAATATTTCGCATGAGGCTAAGATCCATAATGGTAATGCTTCCGATTCTAAAGATTCCCAATCTTTGGTTTCAAGTATAAAGGCATGTGAAATCTGCGCAGGACTTCCATGTCCGCTATAATTAAAGATTAACGCCCCTTTTTTGATCTCTTCCTTTAGAATTTCATTAGCTTTTGGAAATCGATAACCAACGCCTGTTGTTTGGATGTCGTATAAATCGGGATAGATTCGTTTCAAATTGATGTGATTTTTAGACCATTTTTCGGTGGCTGATGCTATTTTTTCGGCATCTTCCATATGCATGTTTTTGTCTTTCGAATCACCAATAATGACTACTTTATTCTTCCAATTTCCTGCATTTTTGTTTTCTAAGTAATTAATGGTTTTATCCACTAAAATGGTTGCATTTTGAATGGTGTTGCATACAAAACGGCCGATAGCCACGTCGACCTTTTCAGTTTTTAGCGAAGCGCCCTCACCGTCGTCTAGGAGTCCGAAATAATCGTCGGAAGGATACGACATTAGATCGCCTATCGACGTGGTTTGTGAGGTTGCATAATTATCGTTATCTTCGTACGACAACAGATAATCAGCTGTTGACTTGTTCTTCCAATGTTCGGTTATCATTCGGTTGTCAAAAGAACAATCGCCAAAAAGCAATAAATATTGAGGCATTTCCTTAGCTGACGTCGCCTTGTCGTAAAGCATCTTTACATATCTCCTTATGGCTGTTGCATCAGGCGTTCCTGAGCTAAATTCATTAAAGATGTGGTTTTGCTTAACGATCTTAACTTTAAGCGGCAGGCTTCTGTTTTGGTGTGCCTCAGCAAGTCTTTTTGCTTGTTCGTCAAAAATCCCACTGGCAGGGGTAACGATAATCATATCAAAATTATGGTCTGCATGTAAGTTTTGATTATCCACATATTCTGCCAATTCAGGTTTGGGGTATTTTTGATTTGTGTTTACAATAACGTATCTGTCTTTTGGGTTTTCTATGGTTGCATAAAGATCAGTGCCTTCCAATTTGGATGCGACTTGCGAAATCGTGTTGTTCTTTGGCGAGATATGCCACAGTTGCGTGTCCTTGTTCGCATTACTGATTTTCAGCGTTGCCGGTGCATAGTGTGTGGGCGAAACGACAAACGAGAAGGGGGCGTCGGCCGCCGAAAGTTCTCGTTGATAGGCAACTAAGATATAGTTCAAGCGGGCATGATGACCCTTTGTTGTTTGAAATTTTATCTGTGTTTCAGGTTGAATTTTGTTGATCGTATTTGTTTTTTTGACTTCAATAGCGTTTTCGTTTTCGTTTGTTTTGCGAATTGAAAATCGGTCAATCAAATTGTTTTCATACACCACCTCTACTTGTGTTGAGGCGGTTTTATTGCTTGCCGAAAAAGCATAAAAGACCGTGGCTGGTTCTGAATTTGCCGATGGGGTAGGAAGCGTGAATGTTTTACTGTTGCCATTGGCAAAGTCGTATGCGTCGTGGAATTGTCGTCCACCTTCGTACCATGCGTAAGCATCTTCGTCGTAAACGATGGGGTAGGAGATGCTGCTTGTTATTTCCCCTTCGCCATGTGCTTCTAAAACCGGCATTGTGGTTATCCCTTCGCTTTCTGTAATAAAATAATACGAGGCATTGGAATATGGATTTTTCTCATGTTCCCAACGTTTGCGATTGGCTTGCCAGGTGTATCTCGTTGTGCCTTCAGCAAAGAAAAGAATTTTATTTTCAGATCGGTAGGCATTTAACTGGCTTAGGTCGTCGATTGGGGCGGTGTTGCCATCATAACTTATAATCTGCGGCTGAATAAGCCCCCCATAACCATAAATTTTGATGTTTTTAATATTTTTAAATCCCCACGACTGAATTAATTGCTGATCCAATTCATAAATGCCCTCTTGCTTTACTTTGATCTTTACCCATTTGCCTGTTGCTAATACTGAGTTATTGGCGTATTTTGAATTTTGTTCGCCTCTTCCTTTCGTTCTGTTGATTTCGCTATGGCTCGCCTTCTTATGAAATTTAATGAGGAAAGAAGAGAGTCTTACAGGCTTGCCTTGATGGTACAGAAATGGGAGGACGCTCACGTCAGCCACTAATTGTTTTCTTTCTATCCCATACGCTACTGAATATGAAATTTGCTCAGGCAACTGTATGTTGAGCGTTTTCAGGATTTTTTGTTCTTGATGGGTTAATGGGGTAAATTCAGGAAACTCTATTCTTACTTCATAATTGTCTTCATTTTCATTCATTCCCAATTTGTGGTGTTGCGTAAATATGGGTAAATCTTGACGCAACGGAAAATCCTCAACATTTAATTCTGTAAAATGTTGAGCCTGAGTTATGATGAAATTAAAGAAAACTGCAATGAATAATAAGATGAATTTCATATATTGGTTTATGGGGGCGGGTGTTGAGGGGTGAGAGGTTTTTTAAAGTTGAGAGATGAAAGGTGAGAGTTTAGAGTAGAGAGACTTTAGAGGCTTCGCCTCTTGAGGGGAAGAGATGAGAGTTGATATAAAAAGTGTGTGACGTGTCACATGTCACAGAGCGGTGACACTTTCGGGTATCTTTCGTCGGCGTGGGTGTTGTGGCCCGTACACATTGTTTTTTGCAATATTAGTACCTATCTATTGGGTGGGGTAAATTCTTGAATAATAAGGCTTTTGCCCTTGCAGGGCGCAATTCTGCACGATTTACACCCCAGGGCGCCTGCCTGGGCTAGGGCTTATTGGCCCTTTAGGCCGTAGACACTGAACGCATGAAAACACATAGACGCATGCGCTCACTGTAGTGAGCAAGATTCTTGAGATTCGTGTTCGAAATAAAAGTTAAGAGGTGAGCGTTAAGGGGGTTATTTAATGTTAAATCGGAGTACTTTTTGTTGGTTGATGAATCCCTCTATATGGTCGTTTACATTCACGCTCACGCCTTTTGCTGGACATCCGGTGAAAATGATGTCGCCTTGTCGGAGGGTGTAGTGCTTGCTTATGTGGGCGATGATTTTGTCGATGTGGTTGATTTGATCTTTTGCCCTCGATTCAAAGATGGTTTCGTTGTTTTTCTTGATTGTAAACGATATGTTTTGCGATAAGGGTTTAAAGTGGGTGTTTACGCCTAAATCGTCGGTTGAATCATTGTTATGAGTGATTTCTTCGTATAAAGGCATGAATTTTCCTACAGGTGCTGCTCCATCAAATCCTACTGCTAAATCCCATGGTTGCCCTTTTTCTATGTATTCGGTTAATAAATTTTCGGCTTTGAAGGTCGCTCCTACGCTAATAGCGTCATAATATCTGTGCGCAAATCTTTCAGAAATTGATCGCCCTAATCTACAGATTCTGACAATTAAATGCCCTTCGATGGTGCATGGATTGGCAAAGTCAGGAATAAAAAAGGGCTTGTTGTCCTTTATGATAGCCGTATCAGGAAGTGTATAGATTGAAATCTCGTTATTATTTAACGATGTCAATGGATAATTATTGCGTACAACGATTAGTTTCAAGGTGATTTTTATATTTTTAAGAATGAATACAATTAAAACTGTCCCAACTTATTATTTTACGGTTACTTCACTGAATGTGATGGTGATGCAAAGGCTGAATGGCTTGTATTTTTCGTGATCAAGCGATGCTATAACATTTTGTTTTTAATGATTCGGTTCATCTCTCGCTTGTCTTCCTTTTCTTTGATGTTTTGCCGTTTGTCGTATTCCTTTTTACCTTTACACAATCCAATAACAAGTTTTGCTCTTCCGTTTTCATCAATAAATAATCTAAGCGGAATAATTGTAAAGCCAGGTGATTTTGTTTCGCCTGCTAAATTTTCAATTTCTTTTTTATTCAGCAATAATTTTCTGTCGCGTCGGGTTGTGTGATTATTGTAGCTTCCCCATTCATATTCAGCGATGTACATGTTCTTGACCCAAATTTCCTTGTTGTGGATATAGCAGAATGTGTCAACGAGTCCGGCTTTTCCCAACCTGATGCTTTTGATCTCAGTTCCAGTCAGTACGATGCCTGCGGTGTATTTATCAATAATCGTATAGTCGTATTCCCCCCTTCGGTTCTTTATGTTTATGTTTGTTTTTGGTTTGATATTCTTTTTTCCCATTTTGATTTCAATTGGTTAAGAATTAACGATGATGTTGTCAATCATTTTCTATGCTTATAAAATCATTCAGGTGCTCGTCAACGTAGCGTGCAATGCGCTCAGTGTATTCTTCTTCATTTTCAATGAAACTATCGTCTAAATCATCAAATTGCGGATATTGTTCAAAAAGCGCCATAAACTCTTCGTCAGAGTATTCTTGTGTTAACGTGCCTTTATGCTCATCGTATAATTCCTTGGCTTTATACACCAGTTTGGAGAGGTCCTTTAATCCCCAAAGTCGCATTGCCTTTGCAAAGGGATTGTCAAAGATGAATGGTCCGTAGCCATTGTAAATGAGTTGAATAAATCCGCCATTCATCACTTCGTCCCGAAGGATGTCGTAAGCCCATAATGTGATTTGATTGCCATTGAGCAGGCTCAGCGTGTCGGCATTTATTTCGTGCTGGCTTTTTTCTTTTATGGCTTCGATGATGAGGCCCAGGAATGCATCGATTCCTTCGTGTGCGGCCTTTCTTAACTGAGAATCTTTTACTGTTATCATTTTACTTAGATTTTATAGGTCATGTCGTGCCACTCCGTGCTTGGCAATTCTTCGGTCAGGGGATAATAATTTACGACTTCGTTGGTTGTTTCATCGATTTCAACGACTTGATTTTTGAGTACGTCTCCGTTTCTTAAAATCAATTTAGATATTGCTATTCTTTTCATTGTTTCGTGTTTCCAAAATGAAATTTCAAGGGTTCCTTCTTTATCGTGTCGTTGTTGTTGTCGTTTTGGGCTGTTGATTCGTTGGCTTTTCTTTCTTTGTTGCGCCGCTTCGTGTTGGCTTCGCCGGTCGTGTTGTGGTAGCGTACTAACTTAATATTAGAGATTAAGAGGAGTTTTGTGGTTGTAGTCCAATCAGCATGTTGCATGATTTGCACGTGCATTGATTTCATTTTCTGGTCAATGATTCTCAATGTTAATTGCTGCGGTCCGGTAGCACTAACGTTTTTATGCGTTGTGGTCACGGTGTCGCCATCGTAGGCAATTGAGAAGATTGCTGTGGCCAATCTTGGTCCGTCTTTACTGAGCCAATTTGTGTTAAAGCTCCATTCCATTTTATCGCCTTCTTGCAATAATGTATCTTCAGGGAGTTCAAGGGTGATGTATTTTTGGCCTGTTGCGTTGATGATATAGAAATCCTTACCCGACCATATGTTTGCCGTGTCGCCCTCGGTGGTGTATTGTGTTTCCTTCGATTTTCCAACCGTTTCGTTGAGCCTGTTGGCTAAGGGCTGATAGATGTCGTTGAGTAAGTGCACGTTTCTGTGGTAATAGCGCAATGAATTATCAAATTCTTCTTCGGTGATGTTGTATTTTTTGAATACAGCTTGCGTATAGAGTCGGATTTTAAAATCCACGCTGTCGCCCGATTGCGTGGCAAGCGTTTGCGCCACGTGGTAATCGTACAGGATATTCGTCATCATCTTTTTACCAATCACCTGTGTTCCTTCATGTTTAGGCGTACACGCAAGCATGCCGATGATGTAGCATGCCGGGATCGTATAAAAAAGATAACGCATCGTTTTTGATGTGATGTGATGAAGGTTGAGCATGATTAAATGTTTGCGATTAAATGTTTGAAGTTTCATGTTTGGCAGGCATCGCTAATTGCTTATGATAGCATAAGATAAAGACAACCGCACCCACGGATATCGCCGCATCAGCCACGTTGAAAATAGCGCCAAAGAAGATGTCGCCCCCAATAAGCGGAATGAATTCGGGCCAGGTGAATAATGGGAAATAAAACATATCCACGACTTTGCCTGCGAGGATTTCGCCATATCCAGCTCCCCATTCCACGAATTGTGCGGGTGCGGCGCATGCATACCCCGCGGGCTGGCTTTCTGTAAACACCATGCCGTAAAAGAGGTTGTCGATTAAATTCCCTATGGCCCCAGCCAGGATGCTTGCTATGGTTATTAGAAAGCCCATGGGTTTCTGCGGATTTTTTGCTGCTTTATAAAAATAATACACGAAACAGGCGATGGCAATTATTCTGAACACCGCTAAAAACATGGTACCGACGAAGCTCATGCCAAATGCCATACCTTTGTTTTCGGTAAAGCAGATTTGAAACCATGATGTAATGTCCACCTTTTCGTATAAGCACATTGAGGTTTTAACCCAAATTTTAGTGATTTGATCAACAATAATAATCAGTAATGCGATTAAAGATGGCCATACAAAACGTTTCATATAAAAAAATAATAAAAATATAAGGGAGTTGAGAGTTAAGAGTTTAGAGGGGTTAGAGGCTTCGCCTCTTGAGGGGGAGATGAGAGTTGAGATAAAAAGTGTGTGACGTGTCACATGTCACAGAGCGAAGATACCTTTGGCATCTTGCCGTGCCGCATGGGTTCACCGCACTATTGTTGTACTCTGTACTCTGTGCTCTTTTTATAATTATGAGCACTTTCTTAGTAGTGTAAGTTGCTGAATAATAAGACTTTTGCCTTTGATTGGCGCAACTCCACGTTGTTAACCAACACATGGGGACACCGAGCCGCATGGACTCACTTTCGTGAGCAAAAAAATGTGTATTCGCTTTCTATGTTTCCGACCAAACTATTTACCAATAATTTTTGATTAAGCAGTTGTTTTATGAATATTGATATATTCGGGGTTAAAAGGTTGGTTGTTTTTCACCATAGCGGTGATGATGTGGATGAGTTTATTCTTC
>JAGBYN010000138.1 GCA_017628775.1 Bacteroidaceae bacterium
GACGTCGATGTCGGCGATAATCATTTTATTGCTTTCGTCAAACGCAGGCATCTCTGCCATGACGCTGCCATATTCAGCGATGAAACAGCGTCCGCCAAACACAACGTCCTGGGTGCTTTCGCCTGAGCCATTAGCCGATAAAATATAAGCTGCCGACAATTGCAAGCTGCGTTGCGCTACGGCTTGGCGTATCGTGGTGTGGTGACCAACAATTTCAGGATGTGCGGCAGGGTTGAAAATGACTTCTGCACCGGCAAGGCTCAATGAAGCCGAGGGCGGAAGCGGACTAAGCGCATCAGTTCCTGTTTCGATGCCGAAAGAGAAGGTTGGCGCGTTGAAGACGAGATTAGCCCCAAAGGGTACGTTTTCGCCCAAACAATGGTGCATTTCATTGTCGGCAAGCAACAGAGCCGATGCGAAATTGACCGTTGATGCAGAGGGGTAACTTTGAGGAACGATACCACGAACATGACCTTCTTCTATAACGACGGCGCAATTATAAAGTTTGCCTTTATGATTTATGGGGCAACCAACGATGGCTATAATGGGCTTTGAGGCTGTTGCTAATTTTATCGAATTGAGTGCCGAAAGGGCGGAGTCAAGCAAATGTTGCTGGTAGAACAAATGTTCGCAGCTATAGGCGGTGATCGATAATTCGGGAAAACAAACGATTTGAACGCCTTGAACTATTGCTTCGGAAATTTGCTCAATGATGTTTTGAGCATTGTATTCTGCGTTTGCAATCTGTACCTGCGGACAGGCTGTAGCAACTCTGATAAAACCAAATGTATTCATAGAGTAGGAGGGCTTTGTGTGCAGATTTATATTCAGAGATGTATTGACGATCGACGGTGCGACAGTACGCTTAAGTAACGCTATAATATTTTATATTAATCATCTGTTATTGAGGTATTTAAAGCGTTGTCTTTTTTTTTAGCGCTTTCGTCTTTATTTATCAGTCATAAGGGCGCTATGCCCCTTCTTTATCAAAGACGAAATCAACTAAAAAAATGCCATTAAAACTGCCCCAACTTATTATTTTACCGTTACTAAAGGTAGGTTCTATAAATTAGTATTTTTCATTTTTTGGGGTAAATTCTCGGCTTGGTCGCTTTATTTATCTTTTAGGTCTTTTTCTCTTTAACTCCTTGAAACGTAGCCCGCTACGCTTCTTCGTCGATAAAAAGAAAAATCCTCTAAAAGCTAAAGTCAAATATTTTGCCAATGAGCGCAATGAAAATTTATTTTCAAATTGCCGAATGCAGCTAAATATTATGCAAATATTTTGCCAATGAGCGCAATGAAAATTTATTTTCAAATTGCCGAATGCAGCTAAATATTATTTAAATCACCTCAAGCTAATTTATAGAACCTACCTAAATTAAAATTTCGTGGCGAGCTTTTCTTTGCTTCATGGATGGGCTGTCGGCAGGATAACCTATTGGAAGAAGTGCAACGGGCTCAAGGTAAGCAGGCACTTCAAAGTTTTCTTTGAGTATCACGGGGTTGAAGTTACAAACCCAACATGTGCCTAATCCTACTTCGGCGGCCGCAAGGCATAGGTGCTCAATGAGGATGGCGCAGTCAATATCGCCGTGTGGTTTTTGGTCGGATTTCCTGACCCATTCCGTTTCTGTGTTTTTATAGATAACCATGCAGCAAGGCGCTGTTTCAAACCATGAGCGATTGTAGCAGGCTTGAAGTTTTTGCAGATCCTGTTTCTTGGAAATGATCTTAATTTTCCAAGGTTGAAAATTTACTGCTGAGGGTGCTAATTGTGCGCATCTGATGATATAGTCTAATTTTTCTTCTTCTATCGCTAAATCCTGGTAAGCACGTGTGGAATAGCGTTGTTGACACAGATCTAAGAAATTCATAAGTTCAAATGTGAAAGATATTAGTTGCAAAGATAAAATTTTAAAGGGTATAAAAAACTGATAATTAAAAAAAAACGATGAAGTAGTAATTATTTTAGGCGTTTTTTCACATTACAGCAATAAAATAGGTAAAGTTTTGTGCTAAGTATTGCTGAAAATGTCAGAAAATAAACCTCACCCGTACGGTTTCATGTTTTACAGGAATGAATGCCTCAAGCAGAAGCCGCAGAGAAAGTGGGCAACTCGTTCTGTTGAATTCAGACTGAGCATTATGCTGAGGGCGGTGAACGTTTGTGACATGTGACACGTCACAACGAAAAAGGATGATAAATGCACCTAAACCACCGATGCCTTTTCCATTCGGGCTTCATCATTACATCAGTGTATGGCTTACATAAGATCTTAAAATATATCTATAGAATAAAATTATAGTATATATATATACTATACATCCAAATATATAGTATAAAAGATCGTGTGATACCTTCCCTTTTTTTGTTGTGACGTGTCACATGTCACAAAATTCAGATTAGGCCACCGTTGCCTTTACGGTAATGAACAAATTAACCCTGGCTCAGGGTACTCGCGCCCCCAAAAAGTGGGATTTACCTTATCTATTTTTGCTGTGACGTGTCACATGTCACAAAATTCAGATAAGGTCTCCGTTGCCTGTACGGTAATGAACAAATTAACCCTGGCTCAGGGTACTCGCGCCCCAAAAAAGTGGGATTTGCTTAAATCATCAGTGCGAATTTTAAAATATTTTTATTGATTGTAATGCACTGAAAATCCTTTGGTTAGGTGCTGGTTTTTGCCGTTTTCTGCGATGCTAATTGCCAATATTTGCCAAATGCCCTTGGGGGTGTTGTAACTTTGCAAACGAAAGGGGATAGGGGAATACACATGCACAAAACAATACAAGAACAAATGGATAAGGACGAAGCCCACCGCGGCAAGGGCTTAAACGATAACGAAGTGTGCGCTAAGCATAATGCTGAATCCATGCACAACGCACGCCAAGAACCACAGCCACGAATTTGCCGCCGCCACGCTCGCCTCGCGAAAACTCGGCTCACGAAAATCTCGTAAACTAAACGGGATTTACTTGAAATTAACTGCCGTTTAAAAAACTCAACGGGCTTTAGTTTGCGCACCAATCTTTGATATTTAATTAACCCTTAAATCGATCGAAAACCATGGAAAATCTTAAAAACAACCTTTTGGGCAAGGTGATTCAAATCATCATCACCATCCTCACCGCCATCGCTACGACCTTCGGCATGCAATCGTGTATGTAAACGTAACGCTAACCCTTACCCACTAACGTCACGATGGATGGTAAGGAAGATATTGGAGGGGGGGGAATGTGAGTTTGTGACATGTGACACGTCACAACGAAAAATATAGATATCATTGGTGTCCGGCAAAAACTTTCAACTCTCATTGTATCAAACTGTCCGGATGGTGTAAGCCCCTCAGTTTACAGATTCCCCTCTCTAATGGGGATAAATTCATTTAAATGCAAATCCCTGAAAGGGATGCAAGCGCATAGCCAGATGCTTATTGGCCTTTCAGGCCGTACTTCTCCAGAACTTTGCTGGACACCAATAAATTTCTGTGGGATTTTGAATCTTATATAAGTGAAAAAACCTAAATTTGCCATTGATAAATCATTATTAACTTTAAACGTATTTTTAAATAAGAAACAGACAGCACAGAAAACGCTTGAAAGACTTGCGGATCATTGACGGTCCGCTAAAAAGTAAAACAATAACATTAACAATGAAAAGCGTTTCATTCATACTTATATTTTAGAATTGGGCTTTTAGCTCTTGTTATCTCAACTTTGAATACCTAAAGTTGAAAATTAGCACTGAATGATTGACGCCTTTCCTATTTTAAATTTTCAACCAAATGAAATCTTTTAAATTTTTGCAACAATTTTTCATTCTGCTTATGGCGGGATTTATGCTTTGTGCCATTCAGGCATGTGGTGACGATGAAGACAACGAAATTGTCAAGGATCCTACAGAAATGCCAGGAGACAACAACGGCAGTGATGATTCTAATAATAACTCTGGCAATAATGGTTCAGAAGATAACAACGGCAGTGATGATTCTAATGACGAATCTTATGAAGAGGAGGAAGAGGATGAACCCGAGGAATGTGGAATGTGTAATGGTTCGGGAGAATGCCCTGCTCAAAAATGTGACGGAGGAACTTGTTCGAAGTGTGACGGAGTAGGTTATACCTATTATACGGGTCCTGGCGGAAAGGAATACAAGGAGGATTGTGAATGTTCGCGTGGAAAATGTTCCGTATGTAAAGGTTCTGGTGAGTGTAAGTATTGCAGAGGCGACGGCTATTTGTAATAGTTATAAATATAAATAGTATGAATGAGGGTGTCTCAAAACATCTCATCCCTCTTGCTAAGAACATATTATAAAACATGATGCAAGGCCTCAGCTTTTTCAAGCCGGGGCTTTGTTTTGTTTAAAATTTTTAGTAACTTTATGACAAACAATGAGTTAGATGTCAACAAAGTCACATTTTCATCCGTATGACCCCAAGTAACTCCTGTTTTTTCTGAGCGTTTGAATAAGGGTCAAGCCAACAAGAACGGAGTGACTATTGCATAGGGAGGGGCAAACAGGCACTCTCCCTATGTTTCAATAATGGCATGTTTCCAAAATTCCATTGAAAGATTGGAATTCCAATGGAAACAGTCCGTTTGTCTGAAATTTTTAGGCTGTCAAACTACTAAGAGACACTAGTGAAAGAATATATTTCTTTGAGAATGAGTAAGATTCTTTTGATTATTCAAAAATACTGACAAATAATTTGCTTTTAATGTTTTTTTCATATCTTTGCATCGTTCCTATGCTTCTACTCCTTTTGATGAGCAGGATGTGGGGAATGCATATTTATAGAAAAGGCGTTTACTTAACGCTTAATATTTTGGCTCTACAGAACTTCACAAACTCTGAATATCCAGTCGAAAACAAAGTAACAGTAGATGCCTGCGTTTGGTATGTATTTGCCATTGTTGTATATTCCGCTTTATGGCGTGATAATCAATGTGTTTCATTTCGGCGTGGGTCTATGCGTTGCTCGTTCGAACTGGATAGGGTAATGCGAAGACCTTGTAGAGCAGGACGGGCAAAAGTCAGACTTCTGCGCTTTTTTATTTATATGGATTAAAGTTAAACATTAAAAGTCGTGCCGAATTAGGGGAGTTTATAGGCAAACAAACACTTATAAACAACTATGAAAAAGTTTATTCTTTCTGCACTCGTTGCATTGTTCTGTATCACTAATGTCGCTTTGGCTCAAGATTTGAAAGAACTTAAGAAATTAAATAAGGCTTACATGAAAGAACTGAAATCTCAAGGTTATAAATCTGTAAAAATACAAACAACAGAAGATGAAGGATTTTGGTATTTTAGTGTTCGAAAGAAAATTAATGGTAAATGGTTATATGGTGTGTTCTCAAAGGACAAAGAAAAAATATTTGATTGTAAATATACAAATATAAATTACATAGCACAAATAGAAAAAGATGGGTATAAGACTTATACATACAATGCCTATGGCGGAGGAACTTCTGATGTGTCTATTTATAATTATGCAATGCCTGGACATTTTATTTTGTATGATACAGAAAACAAAAAAACAAGTATAGCTTTGGTTGATGGTAGTATAATAAAAGAGAGTTCTGATGATTTACGCATACTTGGTAGTTGGATTTTTACAAATTCAAAAAATATTTATACCAAAGAAGTAAATGGCTTTATTCTTCTGGTAATTGTTGATGAAAATAATGATATGGGATTAATGACATGGGATGGAAAGACAATTTTAAAGAATGAGAACCGTAGCTTCGAAATTAATTCTCATATAAATGATTTGGCTAATGGTGTTTTTGTTAAGGACGGTAAGAATGTTGGCGGTTTTTTTCTGGAGGATTTAAGTGTTATAGCTCCTGTTGTTTACAATCGACTTAATTTAGACTTTGAGGAACGTGTTATAAAAGTGAAATTATCTCCAACAGACACGATGCATGTATATAATCCTGATGTAGAAGATAATTTTAAACCTAAAAACAAAGGAGAAGAATTATTTTATGAACATAAATTTAGGGAATGTATTGAATATTATGCAAAAGAAGGAGTTGCAGATCCTGATTCGAAGTTCTATTCAGCGCATTCCATGTACTCTATTGCATCAATCGAAATAGATAATCTTAAGAATTACATAAACGCCCCTTCGGGTAATACTGTATATGGCTATAATTACGATGACGCTAAGAGTCTTTTGGAAGGTGCAATAAAAATACTTTCGTCGGCAGCGATCCAAGATACCTTGAGGGAAGATGTTTACAAAGAGAATCTTCAAATTTATTATAAAGAATTAGAAACATTAGAGGAAAACCATCCTAAGTTATTGGAAATATTTAGACAAAAAGAAAACAGTTTTGGTAATAGGCTTGCAAATTCTGTTTTGACAGGTTTGGTTAATGGCCTTACTAATGCCGCTATAAAATCAATAGAAGGTTCTTCTTCTTCCAAGAAGACTGTAAGTTCGCCTAATGTAGCTAAAACATCTAACCCTTCAAACAAAAGGAATGTTTCGCCAGTATCTTCATCATCAGAATCAAATAATGAAGAGTCAGATAAAGAAGATTTAAATTCAAAACCCAAAGCTAAACAGTATAGAGAATGTGCAAAGTGCAGAGGTAAGGGGGAATTGTTCTCAACAACCTCAAATGCAACTTATGGAAACGACAAAAAAGTGGTTTGCTCTGTTTGTGGGCAGGAACATTGGCTTTCAATAGTTCATCATCACAAGAAATGTAGCAATTGCAATGGTACAGGAAAGGTGGAAATGTAATTGTTGAATCAAGTACTATGTCATGAAAATAAAGTAATTTAAACTTCATAAAAATACGATGGCGACTAATAAGTGGAGGGCGGGATGTTAATTTCTCGCCCTCCATTGGTTTCATTATTCATGTTTATAATTTGATTAACATATTTTAAGAGACACTAGTGAAATATTGGAATTTTCCAAAAGTAAAATTGGAATTCCAATGGAAAAGAAGATTAACAGAAAGAAATCCACGACCTACAACCTGCTGAAATCCCTCCGTGACAAAGGTCTTCTGGAATAATACTGATATTTTACATCTATGAATAATAAGGACAAAAGCAAGAAATACTTCATTCTGTCAGCATATTCGGTGGCTGCATTCTGATCTCCTACCTTGTTTTTGAAATCATTGAGTTAGTTATTGCAGGATGTTGTTGTTAATATTGAAATCATTTGTTATAAACGATACTTTTGTGTATCAATCTTGTTTAAAGTTGTTTGTAACTATATGATTTACAATGATGATAACTACTCGCGAAACTTGAGATAGATAAAAATTATTCGATTCTCTCATCAAAATGTCTCTAATTATTCGAAAGCCATCAAACCGTCTCAAATTCTAGAAAATTAAAAACTTGCAGAACCTGATTTTATGGTATAGATGTTTTGACGAGCTTTAGCGGAATGCAAGTCATGAGCAGTCTTCATCTACGCTTACGCCATTTGACTCCAGGGGTGGAAGACCACGTTCGGGAGGAAAAAGTACTGCGCACACTTTCCTTATTTCCCTCAATGGTTGTCGTCTTCCTTCCTTACGGCAAATTACTTCATCTGCGCCTACTACTGCTCATCACTTTCGATTTATTCACGTGTCGCCATCTGCGTTCTGACACGATAATACAAAATTAAATATATGGTATGATTTTGCTGTTTTAATTGAAATGATTAATTTTGCAGTGATTAATAAACTTTAAAAGAGAAAATTATGGCAAGACCTATTGGAGAAACCCCAGTATTGTATGGTGAAGATGCCGTTCGTTTTCTCAATGAAATGGGAAACGTTAAACCGGCTTCTTACGAAGAAAAGAAACGAGTACGTGAAGCATATGAAATGCTGAAAAGTATTGCGACTTTTAAAATGTAACATTGAAAATGCGTTTAGTAACATTAAACGAAGTATCTAGTAAAGAACCGTTCGATTGTGGAGATCCAGATTTGAACGGTTTTTTTATTGACGATGCTGAGAATTACCAAAATCAAATGTTGGCAAAAACATTTGTCCTAATAGAGGATGACGGCAAAATAATTGCCTATTTCAGTTTGTTGAATGATAAAATATCGCACACAACAATTGAAAAGAATTTATGGCGTAAAGTAAAAGGGAAATTTCCTCATGATAAGCACATGGGAAGTTATCCTGCTGTTAAAATAGGTAGGCTTGCAGTTTCGCTCGAATATAGAGGAAGAAATCTTGGTTCTGGACTCATTTCTGCGGTAAAGCAAATCCTAATTAACAATGAATCTGTCTCTGCTTGTAGATTCTTAACCGTTGACGCGTATAAAGAAGCTTTGCCATTTTACCAGAAGAATGAATTTAAATTTTTAGTTAATGATATTGAGAATTGCGAATTCACTGTTCCCATGTACTATGATTTAATGCAATTGAAATAATATTGACTATAAGTATCCGTACAGCTTTTAGTCGCTTATCTGCACTATAAAAGTCTATAAGGAGTTCCTAATAGGGACTCCTTATTTTGTTTTTACTGAACTCGGTTTTACAACCCAAAAAGGCGAAGAAATTTTACTTTTTAACGAATTGTCTGAAAATGACATGTACTAAAATAGAACCATCTGCCTCAGCGAATATTTGGCTTCGCTGTTTGTTTTGTGACATGTGACACGTCACAACGAAAAATATAGATATATGCACGTGCGTGTGTCTGTGGCGAAAACCAAGGCGTGCATAGGGCAACGAAAAAAGCAGAGAGGTTCGGGCGGTGTGTTGCTGAACTTCTCTGCTTATTTGGGTGTAAAAACGGAGCTAATGCGGCTTGCAGTTTGGGGTAGGTCGCGATGCCGTTTTGGTTGGTTTAGTTTGAATGGCTCGAATGAGCGCATACGCGTAAAGTGGCTGTATGCTTACCAGGCGAGGCGCACGCTATAGGGGAACACGCGCTTGGCGTCTTCAAACGTGGCGATGCTTTCTGCCAGGCTGGCATACGTGGGTTGGAGTTTGCCGTAGAAGCATTCCTTGCCATTGACGAAGATGCGCACCTTCTTTTTGGGGTTGAAGAGTTGGTCGTTGAGGAATACGACGAGCTCGCCCGTTTCGGCTGGTGTGTAGGTTTTGTAGAATGAAATTTCAATGCCCATTTGTGGTTCGCGCACGGTGGTGTTGTAGGTCACGTGGTTGGCTGTGATGTGAATCTCGTTCTTACGCGTTTCGTAGGTGTAGTAGATGCGTCCATCCTGGGGTGCGCATTCCTTAACGACCTTGAGGTTGTAGAAGGCGTTGCGCTTTAAGCCGTCCATTTCGAAGTTTTCCCACGCGAATTGCTTGGGTGTAGCGTTGCGTTGGAACTGCGCGAGCCATGGTGTGGTGGGCGAGTAGTCGATGCTGTGTCCGCGTCCTTCGGGCAAGGCGATGCGGTGCTTGAAGTAACCGGGATGGGCTTTCTCGAGCGAGTCGAGTGCGGCAAGTGCGCGGCGGGTCAGGATGTCGCGGCTGAACATGCGGTCGTATTCGCCTGTGAGCAATGAGAAGGGCGTGTTCATGAGGTTTTCGCATGGCGCATTGCGCAAGGGTTCGCCTCCTGCCATGGGGCCGACGCCTGCAAGGTAATCGGCGTAGAAACAACCCAAGCGCTGGCTTCCGTAGCCGCCTTCGGAGATGCCGAAGAAGTAAATGCGGTCGTGGTTGATGTTTTCATCAAGCATGGCGCGGCGCAGAATGAGCTTCCACACCCATTGTTTGCTTTGTTGCCACCAACGATAGTACTCGCGCATGTTTGGGATTTGGGGCACGAGGTAGAACGAAGGTGCATCAGCCCAATGGTTGGCGAGCTTAAATCCCGTGGCCCACTCTGAGTCCTTGTGTCCTGAACCGTGGAGGTAGAGGAAAAGGGGGTAGCCCGCTTCGGGGCGGTCGCCCTTGGTGCCATAGTAGAAGGGCATTGTGGCGTTTGGTTCGAGCGCTTCGGGTATTTCGTATTTTATGACGCGCGCTTCGGCGAGCGGTGCTTCAACGAGGGGGAGGACGTCGGCATTGGCTTGTTGCCATGCTTGCCATGCCTGGCGTGTTGCCTGTTCAACATCGTTGATGGGCGCCTCGGCGGGTTGGGGTAAATTCTTGCCTTGAATGTGGGCTTCGAAATAGGGTTGGAGTTGCTCGGCTGAGGTTTGCGCCAAGAGTGGATTAAGGCTTAAAGCCAAGCAAGCGGCGGTGATTAAATGTTTCATGATATACTGATTTTATGCAGGTTATGCTAATTAATTCATGTATTTATACAAATAAATTTCTGATGACCAAGAAGATCATGGGCATGAGCAGAGCGGGGAGTAGGTTGATGGTTTTGCAATCTTTTATGTCCATCACACCAAGCCCTGCTGCCGCAATGAGCACACCGCCCACGATGGACGTTTCGGTGATGAGCTCGTCGGAAATAAACGTTTCGGAAACTTTAGCGATGACGTAAAACGCGCTTTGCCAAAGGAACACGAAGATGGCGGCAAGCGACATCCAAATGCCGTAGGACGAGGCAATAACGATCATCGTGACGAGGTTGAGCGTTGCGGCGGTGAGGAGGTAAGTATTGTCGCCCTTAAGCGCACTGAGCACGGGGCCCATCATGGAGAGCGTACCAACGCAACAAAAGAGAATGGCGGTGGTGAGCCCTTGCGATATGTCGGAGTTCTTGCCTGCTCGGCTTGTGGCTTGCTCCATGCGCGTGTCGAAACGGAGGGCTGTGCCGATGAGTCCGCCAATGGAGAGGCAGGCGATGAAGAGCACGGGATATTGCGAGTTGCGCATGTTTTCCATCGCCACGTTGGCACCAAGCACAAGGGCGGCAAGACCCATGGCGGTGTTCATAACGGTGATGTACTTTTCGCGTATGCCTTTCTTGGCAATGGCGCCAATCAAGCTACCCACAATTACGGCTATGGCATTGAGACAGATGTAGATCATTATAAGAGTTTAGAGTTTAGAGTTTAGAGTACTTTTTAAAGTTTAGAGTTGAGAGTTTAGAGTTGAGAGGGATTAGAGGCTTCGCCTCTTTGGGGAGGAGAGTACAGAGTATAACTGCCATCTGGAAGGTGTCGGCCCGTCGTGAATCAACCGTAAATTCGTTAATTGCGGCGTTGTAGGGGCCGATCACCGTGTCGGCCCGTCGTCATGCCACGCTCCAATCTCCTTATAGAGGGTTGAGGGTTGTGCCTTATGCCCCTTCGCGCATGAAGTCGAACATTTCGAAGAGTTCTTCTTTCGTGGCGTGCTGATCAAGGCGAATGTCGCCTACGTCGGCAAGGAGGGTGAAGTTGATGTTGGCATCAACTTTCTTTTTATCGTGGGTCATGTAGGCATAAAGTTGCTCGTATTGCTGGCACGTGAAGTGGAAGTGGCCGTAGGTTTCGCGAATGAAGCAGGCGGTTTGTCGCATGCGCTCGGTGGGGAAACCTAATTTTCGGCAACTCAAATAGAGTTCGCCCACAATGCCCCAAGCCACGGCGTAGCCATGCAGAAGGGTTCGGTCTTCGCTCATGGCTAAACTCTCGAGCGCATGGGCGGTGGTGTGAGCCAGGTTGAGGGCTTTGCGCAGTCCCTTCTCGGTGGGGTCTTGGCTCACGATGTTTTTCTTGACCTCCACGCTTTGTTCGACTAAGTGCTGAAGGGCGTTGAAGTCGGGGTTTTCGAAGTCCATCATGAGGTGCTGAGCCAACATGGTGTTGTCCTTTAAGAGGGCGTGCTTGAGCATTTCGGCATAGCCTGAGCGCAGGTTTTGCGTGTCGAGCGTGTGCAGGAAATGGGTGTCGATAACCACGGCCTCGGCTTCGCGAAAGGCGCCTATTTCATTTTTGAGTCCGTTGAAGTTGATGCCTGTTTTTCCACCAACGGCGGCATCGACCATCGCTAAGAGCGTTGTGGGCACATTGATGAAGCGCATGCCTCGCTTAAACGTGGCTGCAGCAAATCCGCCAAGGTCGGTAATCATCCCTCCGCCCAAGCAAATGAGCAGGGAATGGCGCGTGGCTCCGGCATCGCCCAGCGATTGCCACACGTGGGCCAACGATTCAAGTGTTTTGTTGGCATCGGAACTTCCGATAACGATCGAAGTGGCACTGCGCAATATGGGGCTTTCGTCAAGGCGCGGTTTGCAAAGCTCGTGCGTATGTTCGTCCGTGAGCACAAACACTTTGTTGGGCGCAAGGTCCGCAATAAGGGTTTCAAGTGCCTGAGCCGTGTTGTGGGTGTAGATAATTTCTTGCATGAGGCAAAAAGCGGGGTTTATTTGTCGAGGTTGTCGCCTTCAAAATCCTCTACCGTTTTGCGGATGTAATCAGGCACCTGCACGGGGCTTTGTGCCTTCAGCGAGAAGCACACCACAACCGTTTTGCACTCACACACAACGACGCCCGTCTTTACATTCACGGCTTGCTGATGAAACGTGAGGCTCTTTGAACCAATGCGGGCAATGCGCGTTTGCATTTCGATGTTGTCGCCATGGAAAATGGGGTGGTAGAAGTCGGCATTGATGTTTGCCACCACAGGCACCACATCGCGGCGGTAAAACTCGTGGTCGATGATGTTCATGAGGTAGTCCTCCTTGCCTAAGTCGTAGTAAGCAAGGTAGGAGTTATTATTGATATGTCCGAAGCCATCGGCATCGTTAAAACGAAGCTGGATGGGTATGCGGCGTTTGAATACAGGCTCGTGAGTTGTCATAATAGATGTGTGTTTTAAGTCTTAAATGTAGTTGTTTGCGAATGTATTATGCAAAGTTATAAATTAGTTAACACATGTACTTCTTTTTTGTTAAAATCGCTTGCGCAAAGGCGTAATTAATCGATTTTTTCATGGTTTTTCAGCTCTTGTTTTATAAAATGATTACCTTTACATGACAATTCAAATCAAAAAAACAAACAATAAATAAACGATATGCAGATTGGCGATAAAGTAAGATTTTTAAATGAAACGGGCGGTGGCGTGGTTAGCGCCTTTGTGGACAACAAGACGGTGCTCATTGAGGACCACGATGGTTTTGAAATTCCGATGCTCATTACGGAGTGTGTGGTTATTGACACGAACGACTACAACATTCCCATCGTGCCAAAAAAGCGACCTGAGCCCACGAAACCGGCTGAAGTGAAGGTTGTGGATGAAGACGATTTTCTCGAAAAGCCAATAACCTTTAAGCCCAAACCGCTGGAGCGACGTGGGGGCGAGAAGGTGAACGTGTGTCTTGGATTTACACCTGTGAACTTGGCTGAAATATCGCGCACGAAGTTTGACATGTATCTCGTTAACGATTGCAACTACACCATTACTTTTGCTTTGATGCAACAGGAGGGTAATGCGCTGAAATTGCGCCATTCAGGCAGCGTGGAGGCCAATACGAAGTTGCTGCTTGAGACCTTCGACCGAACCGCTCTTCCTGAGCTTGAGCGCCTCACGTTTCAAGCCTTTGCCACGAAGCAGGAGAAGCCTTTCCTGATGAAGCAACCTTATCATGTGGGCATAAGAATTGACGGCACGAAGTTCTATAAGCTCCACACGTTTGGCGAGAGTATTTTCTTTGAAATGCCCGCCTACACGGTGGATGTGGTGAAGGACGATGCACCAGTGCGCTCAATGTTTCTGAACGCCGAGGAATTGCGCGACGCGATGCTTCCCCAGCCCCCCGAGCAACGCCCGAAGCAAGAACCTGCGCGCCAAGCGCAGAAGAACGGCATTATCGAGGTGGATCTTCATGCCTCGGAAATCCTGGAAACCGAAACCGGAATGAGCGCGAAGGATATCTTGGAGTATCAGATGAAGGTGTTTCACGAGGAGATGCAAAAGTACGTGAAAAAGAAAGGCACGAAACTCGTGTTCATCCACGGCAAGGGCGATGGCGTGCTGCGCAAAAACATTGAGCAGGCTTTGCGCCACAAGTATAAATCGTGTCTCTTCCAAGATGCCTCGTTCAAGGAATATGGCTATGGAGCTACGATGGTCACGATTAGATAGCCGTTAAAAATGTTGGGCGATAAGCGCTGAGCTGCTTCGCATGGTAACAAAAAAATAAAGTCTGCAAGGTCATGACGATTTAAACATGTGGCCTTGCAGACTTTTATCTTGTATGAGTAAATTGATCGTTTGTGTTCGTAAATGATCTTTGCGTTTGTTCCGAAAAAAAGGGAATTACTCGACCTGGATAACGAGCCCCTTAAGATATTCACCTTCAGGGTGGTAAATGTTAATGGGGTGGTCGGCGGGTTGGTGGAGCTGATGGATAATTCTCACCCTTCGTCCGCTTTGAGCGGCGGCACTGAACACGGCCAATCGGAATTGATCCTTGTTCACGGCTTGCGAGCAACTGAACGTAAAGATAATTCCGCCTTTCTTGATCTTTGAAATAGCGATTTTATTGAGTCGCGTATAGCCCTTAAGCGCATTGTGAAGGGCGTGCTTGTGCTTGGCAAAGGCTGGAGGGTCGAGGATCACAAGGTCGTAGTCGGTGGTGGTGGACTCGAGGAATTTAAACGCATCTTCCGTGAACGCCTGATGTCGCTCGTCGCCCTTGAAGTTGAGCTCGATGTTGGCGTTGGTCAGGTCAATCGCTTTTGAACTACTATCTACGGAGTGCACGCACTTGGCCCCACCGCGCATGGCATAGACCGAGAAACCGCCCGTGTAGCAGAACATGTTGAGCACCTTTTTGTCCTTGCTGTAAAACTCAAGCAAGGCGCGGTTTTCGCGTTGGTCAATGAAGAAGCCCGTCTTCTGCCCCTTGAGCCAGTCAATGTGGAAGGCAAGGTTGTTTTCAATCGCAATTTCCGAAGCGTCGTTGCCAATGAGGAAGCCGTTTTCCTGACCGAGTTGTGCCTTGTAGGGGAGGGTGGTTTCTGATTTGTAATACACGTTCTTGACGGTGCCTTCAGAAGCTTCAACAATGGCTTCAGCAATCACCTGACGGTTCACGTGCATGCTCACGGCGTGGGCTTGCATGACCGCCGTCTCGCCATACACATCGACCACCAGTCCGGGAAGGTTGTCGCCCTCGCCGTGAATGAGGCGGAAGATGTTGTTGTCGGGGCGGATGAGCTGGCAATTCTTGCGCAATTCATAGGCTTCGTGAATGCGCTTTGTCCAGAAAGCCTTATCGATGGTTTCATCTTCAAAAGAGATGACACGCACGGCAATTGAGCCGATTTGATAGTGGCCTAAGGCAATGAATTTGCCAGTGTGGTCAACCACGCGGACAAGCTCGCCCTCGCTGATATTTTCATCGATCGCCTTGATGGCACCCGAGAAAATCCAGGGGTGAAATCGTAATAAGCTTTCGGTTTTTCCTTTAAGTAATTGAACGGTATGCATGATGTGCGGTTATTCGGTTTCGGTGTTAATGATTTGATAATTCTTGGTTTCAAGCAAGGCAAGCACCTCGGCGTATATCTTAAGACACGCAAAGGCATCGAGCGCAGCATATTGTTTTTGCGAATCGGAAAGAATGTCGATGTCCCAATTCGAGAGGCGAGCGCTTTTGGAGATTCGTTTTTCAAAGAGATTAGCGTAAATCTTCTGCAGGCTCATATCGCTAATGTCGAGGTTTTTGACTAGGTTTTGAAGTTCCACGAAATTCGTGGGCTTAAACGCCTGTCGCTTTTGGAGCGCGGCAATGTCGTCCTTGATGGAGAGACCTATTTTTATGGTGTTTGGGCTCTCGAGAAAGGCAAATAAAGGACGTATGTTTTTAATATGATTAAGTCGAAAAAGGAAGCACACGTCGGGCGTTGAGATTTGCATGAGCGACACTTTATGCGTGACGCCCTTTTGAAAGGCGGGTTTCGTTTCGGTGTCGAAGCCCACAAGCTTTTGCTGGTTGAGGTAGAGTAGGGCACGCGTCATTTCCGTTTCGGAATGCACCACCACAATTTGACCCTCAAACGCTTCTTTCGGCAGGGATGAGATGAAATCTTTGGGTGTTGATTTCCTTAAGGTTTTCATTAGTCGTTTGTGTTGTTAAAGCGCGCATCGTGTAGCGCCTTCAAGGTATTAAGAAGCTTCTGCCCCCATTCGTTTTGGAAGCTCTCCTTGACGTCGTAGATCTGCGCATGGATGGCTTCTTCATATTCATTTTTATAGGCTTCAGTGAGTTCGCGTAGCACTTGATATAAATCTGCCAAACCCTCTGATATTGTGCATAATATAGGTTGGTCGTTATACTTAAACTCTTGCACGAAAACGTCAAGATAATCGTCCAAATCCTTCATCGTGCGCGCTGCCTTATTGCGGATGTAGTTATAATCGTCTTCCGTCACGCAAGGGTCGTTATAGCCCTCGGGTTCGTCGAAGTCGGGCAGGAGCGTGGCGCGCAGGTAAATCACGGTCAGCAAGCCGCGCACCACATCGTTGAACGTGTTGCGGTCGGTTTCTTCGGTTTGTTCGAGGTATTTGCAGTATTCTGAACTCACCACAACAAAGTCGATGCACTTGCTGGAATAAAAAATATTTTCCGACATATTTCCTAAGTAGAGTTTGTTAAAATCTGGTTTGTTTTTGTGAATTGTGACATGTGACACGTGACAAAAGTTTTAAGTAAAATATATTCAAAGCGCACACCCCCTGAAGCGCGACGCGCAACACGTGGCAAGGCACTAATGAAAGTGTGTCAAGGCACATCTTTGGCAAAGTTAATAGTTGAATACATAAAATCAAAGGTGTTTAATCATATTTTTTTGAGATAATGTTAAAGTTTATGGGATTTCTTAAAATCTACAATAGAAATTTCTAATAAATAATGTATATTTGCAAAGAATACGTTCATCTGTCCGCACCTTCGTGGGCATCAACATTTTTCTTCATTTTCGATTATGAGAAAGAAATTCTTTATAACCATTTGGTTGGTTTTTGTTTTAATCGTCAGTACGGTTGTCGTGATCTTTTGGGGCATCGCCAAGGGGCACATTGGCTATTTGCCTGATTTGGCTGAATTGCAAAACCCCATTAGCCGCTACGCCTCACAAATCGTGACGGCCGATGGTAAACTTCTTGGCACGTGGTCAAGAAGCGAAAACCGCGTGTTTGTAGATTATGAAGAAATATCTCCCTACACCATTAAAGCGCTCATCGCCACCGAGGACGAACGCTTTTATGAGCACTCGGGAGTCGATGTCAAGTCGTTGATGCGCGCCATCGTAAAGCGCGGTATTTTGCAACAATCCAGTGCGGGCGGGGGTAGTACAATTACCCAGCAATTGGCCAAGCAGCTCTATTCGGCAAAGGCTGAAAATAAATTTGAACGCATGATGCAAAAGCCCATCGAGTGGGTCATTGCCATCGAACTGGAACGCCGCTACACGAAAGAAGAAATCCTCACGCTCTACCTCAATTACTTTGACTTCCTCTACAATGCCGTGGGCATCAAAACGGCCGCACAAGTGTACTTCGGTAAGTTGCCCAAGGACCTGAATATTCAGGAGTCGGCCACGCTTATCGGTATGTGTAAGAACCCTTCGCTCTTCAACCCCGTGCGCCGCAATGAGAAATGCCGAAACCGCCGCAACGTGGTGCTCGGCCAAATGCTCCGTTCGGGATATCTTACCACAGAGGAGGTGGATAGTTTGAAGGAAACACCGCTCACGTTGAACTTCCGACGCATTGACCACAAGCAAGGGCAAGGCACCTACTTGCGCGAATACCTCCGAACCACGCTCACCGCAAAGAAACCCAAGCGCGCAAACTACGCATCATGGCAAAAGCAACAATATTACGAGGATTCGCTGGCTTGGGAAACAAACCCCATTTACGGATGGTGTAATAAAAACGTGAAACCTGATGGCTCTCACTACGACATCTACACCGATGGCTTGAAGATCTACACCACCATCGACTCACGACTTCAAGGCTATGCCGAGAATGCCGTTTACAACCACGTTGGGCTTTACCTACAAAAGGAATTTGAACGCGGACGCAAATCCTCAAACTTCCCTTACTCCAATAACTTGACGCGTGCGCAAGTGGATGAAATCTTGCACCGCACCATGCGTCAATCTGAGCGCTACCTCAAGCTTAAAGCCTTGGGCATGAGCGCCGAAGAGATTGAACAATCCTTCAAAACGCCCGTCGATATGTCGCTCTTTACCTATCAAGGCCTGAAGGATACGGTCATGACGCCGCTCGACTCTATTCGCTATTACAAGAAATTCCTACGCTCGGGATTGGTGTCAATCGAACCGCAAACGGGCTATGTGAAGGCCTACGTGGGCGGCTTGAACTACACCTACTTCCAGTACGACATGGCGTCGATGGGACGCCGACAAGTGGGCTCTACAATGAAACCGCTGGTCTATGCCATGTCGATGGAGGACGGCATGCAGCCCTCCGACACGATCTATAACATTCAGCGCACCTATCAGGTGGGCGACCAGCAATGGACACCGCGCAACTCAAGCGACAAGCGATATGGCGAACCCGTTACACTGAAGTGGGGATTGAGTCAAAGTAACAACTGGATCACGGCGGAACTCATGTATCAATCCGACCCCACAGGAAACCGACTTGCCAATTACCTTAAGCAATACGGCGTGGCTAATGCCGATATCTATCCCTCGCTCGCACTATGCCTGGGCAGTTGCGACATCACCGTGGCTGAAATGGCAAGCGCCTACACCACATTCGCCAATAAGGGCATCCGTTGCGCACCAATCCTCATCACGCACATTGAGGACATACACGGCAATATCATCTCTGACTTCTCGCCACGCATGAACGAGGTGATTAGCGAAGAAAGCAGCTATAAAATGCTCGATATGATGAAAGCCGTAATCAATGAAGGCACCGGCATACGCTTGCGCTATCGCTATAAGTTCGAAGCCGAGATAGCCGGAAAAACTGGTACAACAAACAGTAACTCCGACGGATGGTTCGTGGGCATCGTGCCGCGCTTAGTCACCGCATGCTGGGTGGGCGGTGAAGAACGCGACATTCACTTCACAACCACGGCCTTGGGACAAGGAGCGGCAACCGCACTCCCCGTTTGGGCAAATTACATGACGCAGGTCTATGCCGACTCGCTTATTGGCTATCGCCAGGATGAGAAGTTCGACATCGACTCAACTCTGCTCGTGCCTAAGGTGGAAGTCTCACTTCAATCCGAAACCTTTACACCCAACGCCAACCCCAGCGTCGTTCAGCCTAAGAACAACACGCAAAAATCACAACAAGATCTTGACGAAGAGGAAATAGAATCGTTCTTCGACTAACATGAGCTAATAAACAACGATAAAAATACAATTCAATTCACTATGAGATTCCTGGCTTTAATCCCCGCAAGATACGCATCCACACGCTTTCCTGGAAAACCCTTAGCCGTGCTCGATGGCAAACCCATCATTCAGCACGTGTATGAACGCGTGGCGCAACACTTTGAAGATGCTTATGTCGTGACCGACGACCAACGCATTGCTGACGCCGTAAGCGCATTTGGCGGACAATTCATCATGACCGGCACGCACCACAAAAGTGGCACTGACCGATGCTATGAAGCCCTAACAAAAGCAGGCGAAGAGAACTTCGACGTTGTGGTTAATATCCAGGGCGACGAACCCTTCATCCACGCTTCGCAACTCAACGCCATCAAGCAATGCTTCGATGCGCCTCAAGTGCAAATCGCAACGCTCATCAAACCTTTCGACGCTAACGATACGATCGAAGCACTCGAAAATCCTAACTCACCCAAGGTGGTGGTGTCAAACACTGGTGCAGCACTTTACTTTAGCCGTTCGGTCGTGCCTTACCTCCGCGGCATAGAGAAGCAGGAGTGGCTGAAAAACCACACCTTCTACAAGCACATCGGACTTTATGCCTACACCGTGCCTACGCTTAAAGCCATCACGCAAATGCCGCTCGGCGAACTCGAACAATGCGAATCGCTCGAGCAATTGAGATGGTTGCAGGCGGGTTATCACATCCAAACCGCCGTCACAAACATCGAAACCATCGGTATCGACACGCCCGAAGACCTCGAGAAAGCCAAAGCATGGATCAAAAATCAAGCATAGCAAACCATAAGAGCATGAAAAAAACTAAAGCAATTCTCATCGCCTTGCTCTTTACTTTTCAAGGCTTTCACGCCAACACCTATGCTCAGGAAATCGTGATCGGCACGCACCGCTTTAAAGACAATAATGCCGTTTACACGGGCGAACTTTTGAAAAACAAACCCCACGGCAATGGCGTCACCACATACGAAGATGGAAGCGTTTACGAAGGGGAGTACGTCAAAGGCAAACGACACGGATACGGCATCATGCGCTACGCAACTGGCGAACGCTATGAGGGCCAATGGTTGTTGGATGAGCAACACGGCAACGGCACATATTACTACGCTGAAAACAATAAGTACGTCGGACTTTGGTACAGAAATGCACGCCACGGAAAAGGCGTCATGTACTACTACAACGGCGATATTTACGAAGGCAATTGGGTGGACGATGAACGCGAAGGACAAGGGAAATACACCTTTGCCAACGAAATCTATTATGAGGGCACATGGAAAGCCGATAAGCGCCATGGAAAGGGCGTTTACGATTGGGGCGACGGCTCACGATATGAAGGCACATGGCACGCCAACCAACGCCATGGCAAAGGCACCTACACCTATGCCGATGGCAGCGTCTATGAAGGACAATGGCAAAATGACTTGATGCACGGCAAGGGCACGCTCAAACGCGCCAATGGCGACGTCTTCGTGGGCAATTACGTGCAAGGCGAACGTACCGGCAAGGGCTACACCACATTTGCCTCTGGCGACACCTACGAGGGCGACTACCTCAATGGCGAGCAACACGGCAAGGGTAAGTACGTCTGGAAAGACGTGGCGGTTTACGAAGGCGAATGGCAAAGAAACGTGCGCATGGGCGTGGGTAAATACACACGCACCAATGGCGACACCTATGTAGGCGAATGGGCGGACAATGTGATGCACGGTAAAGGAGAATTCCGAAGCGCTGACGGACAAATATACATCGGTGAATTCTATGATGGATTAAAACACGGAGAAGCCCTTGAAATCCAACCCGACGGCACAAAAGTCAATTGCACGTACAAAAACGGCGAACGCGTCAATAAATAGGAAACTACTTCTTTAAGCCACCTTACATTGATAAAACCTTGCCTAAAAGAATGAGTTAGTTAAAAATGAGGTAGTTAAATAAAACCTAGCAAAATGTTATAGGAAGTTGCCCTATTCGTCCAGCCTCCTTCTACCCATCATAGCGAGACCCCAATGACCCTAACGACCTTAGCGACCCTAACGACCTTAAAGACCCTAACGACCTTAACGACCTTAAAGACCCTAAAGACTTTAATGACTTTTAAGACTTTAAGTTCTAAAAGTCCTTATCACCAAAGCGCGCTCATTTCTAAACAATCTCAAGCGCCCGCGCCATTGACACATGCAAAATCTTAAATTAACGATACTCGGTTGTGGAAGCGCTACGCCAACATTGCGCCACAACCCCTCGGCTCAAGTGCTGCAAATGGGCAATAAAACCTACCTCATCGATTGTGGTGAGGGCACACAATTGCAATTGAAGCGAGCGCGCATTAGCCTTGCTTCACTCAATGCCGTGTTTATCTCGCACCTCCACGGCGACCATTGCTTGGGGTTGCCTGGATTGGTGTCAACCTTAGCCCTTCTCGGTCGCGTCATGCCCCTGCGCATCTATGCGCCGATCGGTGCCAAGGCCGTATTTGAGCCCTTGTTTGAATTCTTTTCCAAGGACCTCTCCTTCGAAA
>JAGBYN010000019.1 GCA_017628775.1 Bacteroidaceae bacterium
ACAGACCGTCCAACTGCTTTTGTGATGCAAAGATAGTGATATTTTTTTAAGTCTGGTACATGTCTTTAGTAAGAAAATGGATTTTAGGATGAATACTATCGGATATTTTGTATTTTTGTACTTCGTTAGGTGCTGTCATGCATGTCAGTGTGTAATGATAACGAATGCAAAATTGTCATTCTAGGCGGTTAATCGCTGTTAACGGTTTCGACTGCACTGTTAAAAAGCGAAAAAATATACTGCCATTCTATTCAACTGTATGTTTTTTGTTTTTACATTAGCGGTGAAATGTTAAACAAGAGATTACAATTAACAAACAAATAGACTTGAAGTTATGAAAAAAGCAATTAATTTTTTAGTGGGAACTGCAGCTGTAGTAGCTGTAAGTGCTGGTGTTGCTGGTGTTACTAGTTATGCTCTGATGCAACCGGAACAAAATAATACATTGGCTTTTGATGAGGTTTTCCAACCAAATACCAATATGCGATTGGCTGCTTTGGATGCTGCCCATTTGCAACCTGTAGATTTGACTCAAGCAGCTGAAAATTCTGTCAATGCGGTGGTACATATCAAATCTACACAAGAGTCGAAAACTCAAACTGTTACCGTACGCGATCCATTCTATGAATTCTTTGGCGACATGTTTGGCAACCGTGGCGGTCAACAACGACAAGTACAGACTCCTGAGAAGGTAGGTTTTGGTTCGGGTGTAATCATTTCAAAGGATGGTTATATCGTTACCAATAACCACGTAATCGATCATGCCGACATTATCAGTGTGAAATTGAATGATGGTAGAGAATTTAAAGGTCGCATTATAGGTACTGACCCAAGCACGGATTTAGCTTTAGTTAAAATTGAAGGTGACGACCTCCCGACTATCCCTGTTGGAGATTCTGACCAACTTAAGATTGGTGAGTGGGTATTGGCTGTGGGCAACCCTTTCAATATGACATCGACTGTAACCGCAGGTATTGTCAGTGCAAAAGCTCGCTCTTTGGGTGTATACAACAACGGTGTAGAATCATTCATTCAGACAGATGCTGCCATCAACCAGGGTAATAGTGGTGGTGCGTTGGTTAATGCAAGAGGCGAATTGGTGGGTATCAACTCTGTTCTTTATTCACCGACAGGTTCTTACTCAGGATACGGCTTTGCTATCCCTACAAGTATCATGACTAAGGTTGTTTCCGACTTGAAGCAATTCGGTGCTGTACAACGTGCTATGCTCGGTATTAAAGGTACTCCAATTGATGACGACGGTCAGTTGATGGACGAAAAGACTAAGCAGCAAGTAAAGGATTTGGGTGCAACCGAAGGCGTATGGGTAAGAGAAGTAGTTGAAGGTGGTTCGGCAGCTGGTATCTTGGAAGAAAACGACGTTATCATCGGTATCGACGGCAAGCGTGTGAAAAACTTTGCCGGATTGCAGGAAGCATTGGCTAAGCACCGTCCAGGTGATAAGGTAAGCGTGAAAGTTATTCGTGACAAGAAGGAAAAGAACTTGGAAATGCTGTTGAAGAATGAACAGGGTAATACCAAAGTTTTGAAGAATACAGGTATGGAAATCTTGGGTGCTGCCTTCCGTGAAGTTCCTCAAGAATTGAAGCGCCAGTTGAATTTAGGTACAGGTATCGAAGTTACCGGAGTATCAGATGGTAAGATGCAAGAAGCCGGTGTTCGCAAAGGATTCATCATCCTGAAAGCAAACGGCCAAAGCATCAAGACTGTTGAGCAATTGGAAGAAGTGGTTAAGGCAGCTGCACGTTCAACTGACCAGGTTTTATTCTTAAGCGGTATATTCCCATCGGGTAAGAGAGCGAATTACGCTGTTGATTTGAGCCAAGAATGATAAAGGTATAATTAAGGAGTTTATAATTAGATAATTAAAGGGGTGCACGACTTTGTTTGGAGTTGTGCACCTTTTATCTGTATGGAAGCATTAAAACGGGGTATTTAACGCTTCTTACTTTAGAAGAGTATTCTGTTAAAAAGTAAATAAATAATTTGCTTTATTAATAATTTTTTATAAATTTGCAACCCAAATTTGTTTTGTAAAGAATGAGACAATTAAAGATTACCAAAAGTATCACTAACCGTGAGAGCGCCTCGCTCGATAAGTATCTACAAGAAATCGGTCGCGAAGACTTGATTACTGTAGAAGAAGAGGTAGAGCTCGCTCAGCGTATTCGAAAAGGCGACCGCATTGCTCTCGAGAAACTTACTCGCGCAAACTTGCGTTTTGTGGTTTCTGTAGCGAAGCAGTATCAGAATCAAGGTTTGAGTTTGCCCGACTTGATTAACGAAGGTAACTTGGGTTTGATTAAAGCTGCTGAAAAGTTCGACGAGACACGTGGTTTCAAGTTCATCAGTTATGCAGTATGGTGGATTCGCCAGTCTATTCTTCAGGCGTTGGCAGAGCAGAGTCGTATTGTGCGCCTTCCGCTCAACCAGGTCGGTTCGCTCAACAAGATCAACAAGGCTTATCAGCGTTTCGAGCAAGATTACGAGCGCAAGCCGAGTGAAGAGGAG
>JAGBYN010000139.1 GCA_017628775.1 Bacteroidaceae bacterium
AAACGAGCACCTTATCACCCTTTACGAGTGGAGATACTACTTCGCATACTACCTTTGCACCTTCTACAACAGGAGCACCAATTGTCACTTGGCCATCGTTGTCTACCAACAATACCTTTTCAAATTCAACAGCTTGTCCGCTTTCTGCGTTCTGGATATGGTTTACGAAAAGCTTCTTGCCTTCTTCAACCTTAAACTGCTGACCGTTAATCTCTACGATTGCGTACATTATTAATTATATGTTTAAACGGATTTTTCCAGGAGGCGTAGTTCTTCTGAACTCGCTTGTTTTGCCCCGTTGGACTCTAAATCGGCTGCAAAATTACAATTTTATTTTGCTTCAAGCAAAGTTTCTTGCACTTTTTTTAGTTTTTCAGCACTGCTTATTGCGTTTTTTGACGTTTCATAATTCAAAGACACAGGCTGAATCATCGACTCGTTGCCATAGGCATCAACCGCTGTAACAGCATAGGACTGATACAAATAACTCAAAAACGGAGGCACATATTCATATGTCGTGGTCTTCAGCTTATGCGCCAGTAATTTCACGCCACCATCCGAACCAACACGATACACGTTGTAGTATATGGGCGTTTCATCCTGTACCACATCCCAATTGAGGGTTATAGCATACTCTGTTCTTGCAAGATTAAATTGAGGCGATTTTGGCGGGATGCTATCTGCCCAGATCAAAGCAGGCGTAAAGGCTGGTGCCGCATAACATTCCTCTTTCACCCAATCATAAAGTCCCTTTTCATTATCCAGCAGAAATTTGGCCCGAAAGAACGCATGACCTCCCAAACCTAACCAACGCGACACATTCATTTGTCTTTGCACAACCGACAAATCCCATCCGCGCAATTTAGGATTCAAGAAATAAATACCCAAGCCGGGCACCACGGGGTGGCCATAACTGTTTTCTTGCCAATCGGCTGCAAAGGGATAGAAATGTGCACCATCAAAATACATCATTGGAAACAAGGCATCCATGGTGTGCGTGCGCAACCATTGCTGTGCATCTTGCGCCACAGCGGTTCGAGCATTCCAACCATAGCTACTTTGACGATTCAAATCATCGTGCTTCCCAATGGGTGCACACGTCAATCTCACCCAGGGGCGTATTTGCTTGATCGCGCGATGAATTGCCTCCACACAACGCGTCACATTATCACGGCGCCACGCCAAGCGATTTTGCCCTTTCCCATATTTTTTATAGGTTACATGATCATTAAAGCGAATCTCCCTTTCGGGATAACGAATATAATCCAAATGAATGCCGTCAACATCATAATTGGTCACGATTTCAGCACAGATCTGCGCCAAATAATCTGCAGTTCCAGGCACTCCTGGATCCATCATCCAAAGGTCACCACAACGCTTGCATAGATCCGGGCGTTTCTTCGGCAATGCCTGTTTTCCTAAAGCTCGAGCCGTAGGTACTTTACAGATCGGGAAAGCCACAACCCAAGCATGGCATTCCAACCCACGCTTATGGCATTCCTCTACTGCGAATGCTAAAGGGTCGTACAATGGTGCTTTGCCTGGCACGCCTGTAAATGCCTCATCCCAAGGTTCGTACGCTGAGGGATAAGCAGTCGTTGAACGCATTCGAGCTTGCACAAAAACCGTATTTAAATTGGCCGCAACAAACTTATCCAGCATATCACACAATTCAGCCTTCTGCTGTTCAGCCGCCTCTGCGGTTTTGGCAGGAGCACTGGGCCAATCCAAATTCAAATACGTCGTGAGCCACACGGCACGATACTCTCGAGCCACAGGCTGTGCCTCTACAACAAGCACATTCAGCAGTATAAATATAACAAAAATAAATTTTCTAAACATATATTACTTCATAAAGAACAAAACATTATGGCTGGGTATTCATGAGCTTTCCAACCATCATGCGGTCAGCTTGTGCTGCTTCAAGCTTCCCTAATTTTTCATAACATGTGGCACGCTGCATATAAGCCTCAGCCGACTTTGGCTCCACGGTTAACACCGCCGTCAAATCATCCAATGCGGCTTCATAACGTTTTATTTCCATAAAGAAATTCGCTCTTAACAACAACGCATCAATATTCTTTGGATGACTTTGCAGGTGCAAATTCAAGCGATTTAACGCCTCTTGAGGTTGGCCATCGTTATAGAACGACAAAGCCAGCATGATGGGTGCATTAAGATTGTCCGGATTCAGAAGCACCACACGCTCAAGATCCTTACGTGCTTCCTTATTTTGGCGCATACCCATCAAGGCCGTAGCACGAATAAAATACAAACGTTCCATGGGAAGGGCGTTGTATTCACGACTCAACAAATAATCACAATCCACCTGCGCCTCTTGATAGTAATGCATTTGCACGTTGACCGCAGCACGTGCAATTCTAACCTGATGCATCTCGGGATGTTCTTTCAATATTTTTGAATACAACATACTGGCTTCTTTAAGTTCACCGCGTGCCTCACAAATCTCAGCCAAGTGTTTCCGCACAATATAGTTTCCTGGCGCATCAGGGCGCAAAGCCAATGCTTCTTGAAAAAAAGTCTGCGCCTGCGTCAAAGAATCAACATACAAAGCGTTAAAAGCGCGCGTCAAGCAATCCACATACTTCAACGAATCCTCCTTTAAAACTTCGGCCTGTATGCGTCGGTCGTAGTCGCGCAATGTTTTGTTGCGCACCTGCCCACCCTGATCCATATCTATCACAGTTTGAGCGGGGAGCACACCGACAAAACACACGACCGATACCATCGTGATCAATATTGGTTTATAAATCAATGTCATCATGATATTTCATTTATGGCGTTGCATACAAGGCTTTGGGTAAATCAAAATAGATTTCAAACGCATTTTTCCAAATCCCTTCTAACACCGCATAGCCATTTTGCATAACATAAGGTGTGTCGTGCCCATTGCGATATATGGGCAGAGTCTTTGACGTCCACTCACCCTCTGGCAGTTGTAAAAACACTTTAAAATGCGCCCCCGTTTTTGGTTTAACACGCGAAAAGCGTAATTTAACACGATTATCATAAGGCGCAAGGGTGACGATATCCAATTGATAATCATAATCTGGAGTATGAACAAAGAGCGATGAATTGGGATAGAAATTAACGTATAAATCATTACCTTGCGTAGCCACAACCATGCTCATGGCATTATAGAAAGCTTGAGCAGCAACATATCGTTCAACCGACTCAGCAGAACGCTTCACACAACTTTGTAGCGGGAAATACACCAAATATTCTATATCGCGAGCATATCGCGCATCGGCCGTATGTTGCAACAACTGTGCGGCAGTATATAATTGCTCAGAGGCTTGATACACCGCCATCGCTTGCGTGGTATCAACAGGTTCACGCGATGACCATGCTTTAAACACTTGTGCTGTTGGTTCTGGCAAAATTGTTTTATCAACAAACGACTTCATGAGCGTACCTAAATCCAAAGAAACTTGTCGAAAGTTCAAGGCACCCTGGTCCCACATCACAACACTATCAGCTTCAATATACTGCAACTGAGCATAACTGTTAAACGAGCAAAGAAACACCAAAACAGCAAGTAAATACTTCATTCCTAATCAAATATTTTGCGACATAGAAAAGAAAGAGGACTCAGCTCCGTCCTAAGAAAATGAAAGCCAAACGACAACAATTCATGCTATTCTCCTTCATCCTAAAACCAAATATCAAATCAAACGACTACTTAAGATTGAAGCTGATTATTATTTTCCACGTCATCTTTAAGATTTTAGCTTACAAAATTAGCAATAAAAAACTGTATTTCTGAATTTTTACTTTTAATAAATCTTAAGCGCCACAAAACCCAGAAAAAGAATAAGGAGTGTGCAATCTTTGTCATTACACACTCCTTATTGTATTTTGGACAAGTTTTTAGATTAAAATTCAATTTCCCCCAACTTAATTTCACCTTCGTTGTAGGCTTCTGCTTGAGGTTGCGCTTCTGCTTGTTCTGCTTGATTATAGCGCGCCAATCGAGTTGGAACAGGTTGGTTTTTAATTGCGAAATCTGCTGCTTCAGAGAAAGCTTCCATGAATCTTTCTAAATCTTCACGATAAAGAAAAATCTTATGCTTTTCAAACACTGGACGCACTTCTTCAGTGCCATCCTTCACGCGCTTACTTTCTGTTATTGACAAATAATATTCATCGTGGCGATCACGCTTTACGTCAACATAATAAATACGCTTGCCAGCTTTTACTGATTTACTAAAAAGAATTTCGCTTTCGTTCTTGTCGTTAGAGTGTTCAAACTGTTTCATCTTGATATAAATTGTAGGTAAAGACTACCTTAAAAAATAATAATCAAAAAATCGAGGTTAATATTGTTATTGCTTGAATTTGCAAAATCATCAGCGAAATTGCAACGTTTTTTCTAAACTGCCAAATACAGTTGCAATATTTTGCTAAAAAAAATTACATATTTTTATAATTCACCGTCTGATAACGATATTTTAAAACATCAAAGCCTTTTGATTCGGTATAATTGTGTAAATTTGCATAGTTGTATTTTTTATAATAAAAACAAAGATGATTAATAGAGAATTAATCAGAGTTAAGGTGGTGCAAATGGTTTATGCCCATCTGCAAGACCCTGAGAAAACATTACATGCCACCCAGTCTGAATTTTCTACAAGTTTAGAACGAACTTATGACTTATACCACTACATTCTCACTTTACTTGTAGAAGTGAGACGTATGGCAGAACGAAAAGAGGAAGCAAGATTGGCACATACGCAACGCTTAGGTTTGCCTTTTGACAACAACACTCCGGATGCATTAATCGCCAACAACCCTTTATTGTTGCAATTGGAATCCAACAAAGCTTTACAACATTTCTGCGAGCACCTCAAAAAGCCATGGAACGATGAAGATATTGTTGTCAAGAACATTTACAATGCATTCATTGAACATGACATTTTCAAAAAGCATGTAGAAAAGCCTACGCACACGTATAACGACCAAAATGAGGTGATTCGTCGCCTATATAAGAACATCATTCTCAATAGTGAGGTATTGGATGAATCCATTGAAGAAAACGGCATCTATTGGAACGACGATAAAATAAACATTGACCCATTCGTGCTCAAGACATTAAATCTGTTCACAGCCGATGCCACACCCGAAATGGAGCTATTACCCGACTTCGCCGACGACAGCGACCGCGAGTTTGCCAACAAGTTGCTTACTCAAGCCATTCAGCGCAGCGAAGAACTACAAGCTTACATCAAACAACAAGCCAAAGGTTGGGATTTTGAACGATTGGCCTTGATGGACATCGTCATTATCCAAACGGCATTAGCAGAAATTCTCACATTCAACGACATCCCTGTTGGGGTTAGCATCAACGAATATGTAGAAATCGCAAAAGCCTATAGTGCGCCACGCAGTGCTGGCTTCATCAATGGCATGCTTGACGCCATCGTTAAGCGCTTAAAGCAGGAAGGTGTCCTCTTAAAAGCCATTAAAAGAAACTAAGATTGGGGTAAGGTTTACGAATTGCGCTCTTCCGTAACATCGTGCACAGAAACTATCATCAAGAACTTATTTATAAACTATCTAAAAAATTATAATTTATGTTGCAAATTTCACTCATGCAAGCTGCCCAAGGTGGTGGTTGGTCAATGATTATCATGTTGGTAGCTATGTTTGCTATCATGTACTTCTTTATGATTCGTCCTCAGCAAAAGAAGCAAAAGGAAATGCAGAATTTCCGTAATTCTCTTTCAGTTGGTCAGGAAGTAGTAACGATTGGTGGCATTTATGGCACTGTTCGCGAACTCGACTTGATGAACAACAAGGTTATCATTGAAATTGCCAACGGTGTAAAAATCAAAGTTCACAAGGATGGAATCAACCCCATCACTGAGCAAGTTGGACAAAACAAGTAAACCGATTTATAGTGGGGATGTGTTGACGCAGTTAACCATCCCCTTCTTCTTTTAGTGACATAAAAAGAAGGCACTTAAAATCTAAATACCATGATGCAAATTTTAGCATATTTAAAAAAGAAGATAGCAACCATCATAAGTTTTCTAAAAGGAAAAACATTCACCCAATACATGTTTTTCCTTGCATTATCGACCGCATTTTGGTTTTTTGAATTTTCTAAAGAAACCAGAACGTTTGAATTTAAAGTGCCTTTAAAATTAACAAACGTTCCTGAAAACGTGGTGATCACAACAGAATTACCACCCTACGTCACGCTGAATCTTAAAGCCACAAATAGCGAATTTATTTATTACCGCTATTTTCAAACAACACCGCCGACAAACATAGATTTTGAAACGTACGCCAACCCCAATTTCAGAGCCATACTTCCCAAAGAAGATATCATCCGAAGCATTAAAAGAAATTTCAACAACAACACAGAAATTCTATCACTCAGTCCCGACACTTTAGAGTATTACTACAATTTCGGAAGCAAAAAGGAAGTACCCATTCGCTTTGAGGGAAAAATAACAACGCCCGACGGATACTATGTCAGCGCAAGTAAGATATCACCCGCCTACACCACCGTATATGCGGCTGACATTTTACTGGACACGCTTACCGTAGCGCTAACCGAACCACTCTTTCTCAATCATGTGGAGCAGAGTCAGAACGTTTCAGTAAACCTACAAAGCCAAAAAGGAATCAAATTTGTGCCCGATACGGCCAACATCAGCTTCACCATCGACCGTTTGATTGAAAAGACCCTGTCATTACCCATCGAAACCATAAACACCAACGACTCAATAAAATTAAGAACGTTCCCCACCAAAATCAACATTACATTCTTAGTGGGCACGAAGAACTACAAACAGATTAGTGAAGACGACTTCAAATTGGTTGTAGATGCCTCAACGCTTGCAACACATGCCAACAACAAATGTAAAATTGAATTGCAAGAACACCCCAAGGAAGTATTCCGCATTAGGCTGAGTCAACAAGAAGTAGAATACCTCATAGAAGAAACATTATGATCTACGCCATTACAGGAGGCATCGGCTCCGGAAAAACATATTACTGCAAACAATTGGAAGCGAAAGGCGCACCTGTGTTTTATTGCGACATCGAGGCCAAGCGCATCATTAGAACAGACCGTGAGGTAAAAGAAAAATTAATGGCCTTAGTGGGCAAAGAGGTTTATGATGCACAAGGAGGGTTGCAAAAATCTGTTCTTGCAGCCTACATCTGCCAAGGCAAAGCATTTGCGCAACAAGTTGATGATATTGTGCATCCTAAAGTAGCAGATGCGTTCAAGGCATGGACCCACGAACAATTACAACAGCACACCGATGTTTATATGGAATGTGCATTACTCTTTGAAACGGGATTTGAGCAATTCGTTGACGAGGTTATCTTAGTGACTGCACATTTGGAAACACGCATTCAAAGGATTATGAATCGCGATCAGGTGAGTCGTGAAAAAGCATTGGCATGGATCGCCTTGCAAATGCCTGAAGAAGAAAAAGAACGCAGAGCGCACCACATCATCAGAAATGACTAACCCCATGTCCACAAAGCACACAAAACCAATGATCAATATGAAAAGATTTTTTCATTGTCTTTTACTTCTAACATTTGCCTTACACGCTGTAGCGCAAAAAGACGTTCAAGAACCCTCTGTCGTTGAACGACTCCTGAATTTAGAAAAGAAAACGGATTTGCTTAACATCAAACTGAACATGCATGGTAGCTATAGTTCTCCCTTTGGCTATGAAGAGCGCGGCATGGGCGAATCGGCTTTTCAGATGGAACAATTGCGACTCGACATTCAGGGACGTATCAACAGCAAACTCTACTACCGTTGGCGCCAACGCTTAAACCGCCCCAATCAAGGAGCGGGTTCTATTGACAACATGCCCGCTTCAATTGACTTCGCGGCAATAGGCATCAACTTATCCGACCGATGGCATTTATTCATGGGTAAGCAGGGTGTGCTTTATGGTGGCATTGAGTACGACCTAAACCCGATTGATATTATTGAATATTCCGACATGAGCGACTGTATCACAGCCTTCATGACGGGGGTTAATATCGGTTACAAACTCAACCAAAACCATGAAATCAATTTCCAGATCGTTGACAGCAGAAATTGTTCATTAGAGGAGAAGTATGGCGCTAACCTCAAGAAATCAAAATTACCCTTCATTTATACCCTGAATTGGAATGGCTGCCTATGGGGCGGTGCATTAAAAACACGCTGGTCAACCTCCTACGCATCGCAAGCCAAAGATAATTACATGGCTTACTTCGCATTAGGCAACCAAATTCGTTTCTCTGAAAAGGTTGACATGTATGTTGATTTCATGCATTCATACGAAAAATTGGACGACAAGGGTATCATGACTCAAATTGTGGGCCAAAGCAATGGGCACGCCACTTCTGGCGTGGTCTATTCCTCGGCAGTGGCTAAAATAAACTATCGCTTCATGCCACGTTGGAACATTTTTGCCAAAGGAATGATTGAAACGGCAGGTTTTGCTAAAACCACACAAGAGCACCAAAACGGGACCTACCGCACTTCTTATGGTTACATTGGTGGCATTGAATACTACCCCATAGAAAAATCCGATCTCCGCTTCTATGGTGCGTTTGTGGGCAGAACCTTTAATTATAAGGATTGTGCAAGGGTTTATGGTTGTTCAAACAACAATACGCAACGCATACAACTCGGATTAATCTACCAACTACCCATATTTTAAAAACAAAATCTTACATTTAGTGACTTAAAAAGAATAAGGTGCACCACTTTTCAATTGATTTTTCACATATAGTAACGCTAAAAAAGTGAAGTAAATTATTTTTTCATGGCACGATCAATAATAACGACTAAACAATAAAACAGATGATTGTTTCTCCTTCTCTCCTGGCTGCAGATTTTGCAAATTTGCAACGCGACATCGAAATGCTCAACAACAGCGCATGTGATTGGTTTCACTTGGATGTGATGGACGGTGTGTTCGTCCCCAATATCTCATTTGGTTTCCCCGTGATGGAAGCGATGGCCAAGCATGCACAAAAACCCTTGGATGTTCATCTCATGATCGTTCAGCCCGAAAAGTTTGTTAAAGAAGTTAAAGCTTTGGGGGCTAAAATCATGAACGTGCATTATGAAGCTTGTACGCACCTTCACCGCGTGGTGCAACAAATCAAGGCTGAAGGCATGATGGCTGGGGTAACCCTCAACCCCCACACCCCTGTAAGCGTTTTGGAAGACATTATCGTTGATTTAGATTTAGTGATGCTAATGTCGGTAAATCCTGGATTTGGCGGACAAAAATTTATTGAGCACAGCGTAGAGAAAGTACGTCGCCTCAAAGAATTAATCGTTCGCACAGGTTCGCATGCCATCATTGAAGTGGACGGCGGTGTAAACCAAGAAACAGGAAAACTTCTCGCAGAAGCAGGATGTGACGCCGTTGTGGCAGGTAGTGCTGTGTTCCGTGCTGCAGATCCTCAAGCAGAAATTCTTGCGCTCAAGAACCTAAACGACACCACATGTTGCTAAGCCTCTGTGCATAGTAAAAAACATATAGACACAACCCAAATATCATGCTGCAACCCATACTATCCGCTAAAGAGTTATTACAACTCATGGACCTGTTAAAACAATGCAACAATATATTTATTTGTGGACATAGGAGTCCTGATGGCGATGCTATAGGATCGGCATTAGGTTGGGCTGACTATCTTAAGTATTTAGGAAAAAAGGTATTTATTGCCATGCCTAACCCGTGCCCTGACTTTTTACGCTGGATGCCTGGTTCTCAAAATGTTGTATTTTACTCAGAAAATCCAGAAGAAGTTAACAAACAGATCAAGAAAGCCGACCTTATTTGCTTTTTAGACATGAACGACTCCAAACGCTTGCAAGAGATGCAAAGCTGCGTGGACCAAGCCAAAGCTAAAAAGCTTATCATCGACCACCACCTCAACCCTAATGAAGAAGGTATTGCCTTAACCATATCTCGCCACACCATTTCAAGTACATCAGAATTGGTGCTACGCATCATTTACCAGTTGGGTGGTTTTGAACATCTTACACGTTCGGCAGCCGCTTGCATCTACACGGGGATGATGACAGACACAGGGGCATTCACTTACAACTCAAATGACCCTGAGCTCTACAATTGCATCAGCCTCTTACTGACAAAACGCATTGACAAAGACCGCATTTACAGAAATGTGCACAACACATTTAGCGAACATCGTTTGCGATTACAAGGCTACATTCTATGTGAGAAAACGCAATTTTTTGAAGGACACCGAGCAGCAATCTTTAGCATGACCCGCGAGGAAATGAAAAAGTTCCACTATATTCGCGGCGACATGGAAGGCGTGGTCAACATGCCCTTACAAGTCAAAGGCATGCGCCTCAGCATATCCTTGAGAGAAGACACCGAGAAAGATGTGATTCGCGTTAGCCTTAGATCTGTTGACGATTTCCCATGCAACAAAATGGCAGAAGAGTTTTTTAATGGCGGCGGCCACTTAAATGCTTCGGGTGGAGAACTCCCCTTCCCTATGGAAGAGGCGATCAACACGGCAAAGAAAGCGATTGAAGCCTATAAGGATTTACTTTACAAGTAGAGCATAGAGTATAGAGAACAACTGCCATGCGGCTTGCAAGACGGCGGAAGAGTCAATACACTGTTGAGGAGACGCCCCACTGGGACGTCTCACGAATAATGCTGCGGTTGTAGTTTTATCTCTCAACTCTAAGCCCTCGTTAGTACGTTGATTGAGACGGGCCGACACGGTGATCGGCCCCTACATGCCGAATGGATTCTCTCTCAACTCTCAACTTTCTCCCCGAAGGGTGTGCCCTAACAAGAGGACAAGGTTCTCTCAACTCTCATCTCTAAACTCTAAACTCTCTCAAATCCCATAACACATTTAACATTTTGCTTTGATCCTTTCTCCTTTTTCTTGAAAAGGGCGAAAAATCAAAATGAAAGTAAAAGGATCAAAAAAGTTTCATTTTGTAAAGTTTTTGAAAAAGGCGTTGATCCTTTCGGGTTTTGGCACGGTTTCTTAAATTTGGATTTTCCTATAAAACATAGTAAATTTGTGTAGAAAGTAGAAGGGGGCCTCAAAGTCCCCTTTTTTCGTGTCAAAAGGATCAAAAATATTGCGAAATTTGGTTTGATGTCGTTAAAATTTGGTTTG
>JAGBYN010000140.1 GCA_017628775.1 Bacteroidaceae bacterium
GGCTCAAACTGAAAACGAAGTATTTAGCTTCAAGGATAAAGCGTGGACCATTACGCGCATTCGTAAGGCCGACGACATTTTGGTTTTGCCCTATAGCGGTGGGGGTATCGTTGCATCATGTTTCAACCCCGACTCACTCCTCCCTGCAAATGTCAAGGAAATTTACATTGGCAAGAACATCAAGTCGTTGGGTTCAAGCTTCGTAGGACTTCGCGATTTTGCGCCCAATATTGAGGCTGCTTTCGTGGATGATAGCAACACCAAGCTCAAGAGCCATTTAGGTGTGGTTTACACCAAATCGGGTAGCGAATTAGTGTACATTCCACAAGCTATGAAAAGCGTAGAGCTTTTGCCCATCAAGGTTATGGAAAAGAACTACATCACCAACCACAAAGGTATGGAAGAAGTTATTTTGCCAAACGGAACAGAAGAGCTCCAGGATTACGCCTTTGAAAATTGTCCAAACTTAAAGCGCGCCTACATACCAGAAGACACAAAAGTCAGCGTAAAAGCCTTCTATTCTGTTCATGCTGATTTCCAAATTATTCGTGGCAACATCACTGGAATCCCTGAAATCACCATGTAAGGAAAGCGCAGAAAATAAGGCGAACTGCAAACAATCATTATGAACGAATATTATTTTATCACACCCGACAACCAACGTGGAGGCCCGGTAATACCCCAAAGATTTGCAGAAAAAGGCATCACCGAAGACACACTGATTTGGAAAAGCGGCATGAGCGATTGGACACCTGCAGGTATGGTTGATGAAGTCAAAGCTTATGTATTGCCCAAAATAAAAAATACACCAGGGCAAGAAGCATCGACCAAGCCCAATAATCCTTTTAGCGAACATGGATTCATGCGCAATGGCGTGATCCTGCCCAAGCCCGACAACGGAATGTTATGGGCGGTGTTATCCACCATCTGTTGTTGCCTTCCCTTAGGTCTCGTTGCCATATACAAGGCTTCGAAAGTCAACACGCTTTATTACATGGGTCAATACGAAGCTGCCGTTTTGCAAGCCGACAGTGCTCGACGATGGGCAATCGCAGCTTTGATCACTGGTATTTTATCGTCATTAATCAGTAATCTAACCTATTTCTTCACTGCACCCTTGACGATGATCTAATCACATAGAAACGCACAAAAAGAGGAAGTGAAAGCAGTTCATAAACAAGTCTGCTTTCCTTCCTCTTTTGTTGAATTTTCACGCCGTTTGAAGCCCTTTTATGCGTCGCATCAGCACTTTTTATGCCTATTTTCAAAAAAAAAACACTTTTCGGTGTTTTTGACATTTGTTTTTTCTCAAAATTAGTTTTGCATGTCACAGTTTGTTCTTAACTTTGCTATCTGAAAGAAACAATTAACATAAATTGTAATACAAATTATGACGCTTATTAAATCAATTTCGGGTTTCCGCGGCACAATTGGTGGTCGTCCAGGAGACACGCTCAATCCTATTGAGATTGCAAAATCAGTTTCAGCTTACGCAAGCCTTCGCGAAAAGTTCGTTGGTACATATCGTAAGAAAATTGTCGTAGGTCGCGACGCACGTATTTCAGGCGAAATGGTGAGCCACACAGTTTGCGGCACACTCATGGGTATGGGCTTCGATGTTGTTGACATCGGTTTGGCTTCTACGCCTACTACTGAATTGGCAGTAACAATGGAAAAGGCCGTTGGTGGTATTATCATTACAGCAAGCCATAACCCCCGCCAGTGGAACGCACTTAAGTTCCTCAACGAAAAGGGCGAATTCCTCCCACCCGAAGAAGCTGCCGAAGTTGTACGCCTTGCTAACAGCTGCAACTTTGACTTTGCCGATGTTGATGCTTTGGGTCACTACACAAAGAACTTCTACTACGACCAGCGTCACATTGACCACATCAAGGAACTTGAACTCGTTGATGTTGAAGCCATCAAGCACGCTCACTTCTCTGTAGCATTCGATGCTGTAAACTCAGTGGGTGGTGTTATCATTCCTAAACTCCTCGGTCAGCTCGGTGTAACTCAGGTGACTCACCTCAACGCTGAAGCTACTGGCGACTTCGCTCACAACCCCGAACCTTTGAAGGAACACCTCACTGAAATCCGCAACCTCATGCGCAAGGGTCGTCATGACATCGGTTTCGTAGTTGACCCTGATGTTGACCGCCTCGCAATGGTTTGTGAAGATGGTTCAATGTTCGGCGAAGAATACACACTCGTAGCCGTTGCTGACTACATTCTCCAGCACACTCCTGGTAACACGGTTTCTAACCTCTCTTCTACACGCGCCCTCCGCGACGTTACAGAAAAGTACGGTTGCACTTACACTCCCGCTGCTGTAGGCGAAGTAAACGTTGTTACGAAGATGAAGGCTACTGGTGCCGTAATTGGTGGTGAAGGTAACGGTGGTGTTATCTATCCTACTTCACACAGCGGTCGCGACGCCCTCGTAGGTATCGCACTCATCCTTACTTACCTCGCTAAGACAGGTATGAAGGCTACTGAACTTCGCGACTCATTCCCCAAGTACTACATTGCGAAGAACCGTATCGACCTCGATCCTACAACCGACATCTACGCTGTACTCCAGAAGGTGAAGGAAATGTACAAGAACGAGCAGGTTACAGATATCGACGGTGTTAAGATCGACTTCCCCGACAAGTGGGTTCACCTCCGTAAGTCTAACACTGAACCTATCATCCGCGTTTACTCTGAAGCGAAGTCAATGGAAGAAGCTGACGCGCTCGGTAAGCAAATCATGGATGTGGTATATCAAATGACACAGAAATAATATTTTGTAAAGATCATACAAAAGACGAGTAAACGAGTACGCTCGTTTACTCGTCTTTTTTTATACCAAGCACCATCGCTAAATATATCTTTCACATGAAAAAAACATTCCTTCCCCTTTCATTGTTTGCTTTAGGCGCAGCAGCGCAGGAGAAGTATAACGTGGTCTATATCATGACCGACGACCACACGGCACAAATGATGTCGTGCTACGACAACCGTTACGTCAATACGCCAAACCTTGACCGCATCGCCAACGACGGAGTGCGCTTCGTGAATAGTTTTGTGGCCAACTCACTATCAGGTCCATCACGTGCCTGCATGCTTACAGGCAAACACAGCCATGCCAACGGTTTCACGAGCAATGTGTACGATGTCTTTGATGGTTCACAGCAGACGATGCCCAAACTCCTTCAAGCTGGTGGCTACCAAACGGCAATCATCGGCAAGTGGCACTTGATTAGCGACCCCACAGGCTTTGATTATTGGAACATCATCCCTGGCCAAGGCGACTACTACAATCCCGACTTCATTAACATGGATGGAACAAAAACCAACCACAAGGGATACCTCACAAACATCATCACCGACAAAGCCATTGACTGGCTTGAGAACAAACGCGACAAACAACGTCCGTTCGCCCTCTTCATTCACCACAAGGCATGCCACCGCAACTGGTTGCCCGAACTCAAATATTTACATGAGTACGAAGACCAAACCTTTGCTATCCCTGAAACGTTCTACGACAATTATGAAGGACGCCCCGCAGCACAGGTTCAGGAAATGAGCATCCACAGCAACATTGATATGGACTTGGCTTACGACGTAAAACTCCATGATGCCAACGTCACCACGCGCCTCTCTCCGAATTACATTTCAATGATTGGTCGTCTTGACTCGCGCGAACGCGCCATCTACGACCAGTTCTACGATTCTATCGCCATTGACTTCCGCAAACGCAACTTGCAGGGACGCGAACTTTCCGAATTCAAATTCCAACGTTACATGCGCGACTATGCCAAGGTGCTTAAGTCACTTGACGACAACGTAGGCCGCACGCTTGATTATCTGGAAAAGGCGGGCTTACTCGAAAACACCCTTGTTGTTTATACTTCCGACCAAGGTTTCTATATGGGCGAGCATGGCTGGTTTGACAAGCGTTTTATGTATGAAGAATCATTCCGCACGCCATTAGTGATGCGTCTGCCCAACGGACTCTCTGCGCGCGGCGATATCCAACAAATGGTTCAAAACATTGACTATGCCCCCACCTTCCTTGACCTTTGCGGCCTCCCCATTCCCGAAGACATGCATGGTATTTCCATGTTGCCTTTACTCAAGGGTGAGCAACCCAAAGATTGGCGCACATCGTTGTATTACCATTTCCATGAATTCCCAGCTGAGCATGCTGTGAAGCGCCACTACGGTGTACGCACAGAGCGCTATACGCTCATCCACTTCTACGAAGACATTGACGTTTGGGAACTCTATGATCTTCAAACCGACCCTCAACAACTCAACAATATTTACGGACAGAAGGGCACGGAAAAGATCACGAAGAAACTCAAAAAGGAACTTCTCAAATTGCAACAGCAGTACAACGACCCCGCTGTGGCATTGACAAAGTAAGGAGCCACCTTACAAAAAGATTCATACACTTGGACAGCAAGGACAAGCACAACAATGACTTCCGCCCGCGGGCGGAAGTCATTCTGTCTATGAAGCGCCGCCGCGTGGGGCACGACTACGAATCCGATGCATGTATCTGATAACGAAGACCACCGAAGGGCGTCTCCCCTTATTGGGGTAAGTCGTTGGAAATCCGAATGCAGTTGCTCATTTTTGCGCCATAGGTTCCACAACGTTCGCACCACAATCAGCCGTGCCTAATGCCTCGCCCGAAACGACCTTACCCGAACAATTTGGATATCTAAAAAGCGAAAGGAGAACCCGCTGAAGTGAACCCGAAAAGTTGGACATTAAATTAACATTAATAATTCAACTCTTTATAGTAGTGAGCCCGGTATTGTGCCGGGCTCATTCCTTTTAGCCTCAATTTTAGTCTTTTATTGTTATACCAATCAATATATTTTCTTAATGCTCTTTCAAAGTACTCTATGCTTTCAAACTTGTTAGCATATAAGAGTTCGTTCTTCATTAGACCAAAGAAATTTTCCATCATAGCATTGTCCAGACAGTTGCCTTTACGAGACATACTCTGCGTGAC
>JAGBYN010000141.1 GCA_017628775.1 Bacteroidaceae bacterium
AGAATGTGGATAAGCTTTGCAAGCATTTCTTGCGCAGCATACAAATACGGAGGGGGTTGTTCTAAACTCGCCTCTATTTTAGCATTTTTTTTTGTGGTTGCAAGCAGCCAAATCTTTCCACATTCAAATCACGTTGCAAAGTTACCCCTTTTATTAATATTGAGCAACAAAAAGACATGAAAAGCCGTGTTTTTTGTGATTTTGCAGCGATAGTGATATATGGAGATTGCGACTTCGCGTTTTTTTCTTTCTAGCAAGGCAAGTCAACAAGGAAAATCTACTCTAAATAGCGCTTAATGAATTAAAATCCTCATTCTCCCCATAGGTTATTTTTTACTCCCTCTAAGCCATAAAACTATTGTGTGAGCTGTAGATAACATTTTTTACGATAATGTATTTGTAAGGTTGTTAAAATCTCCGTATTTTTGTGGAATGAATCACTAATCTAAATATTTAAATATGAAGTTAAAACAATTACTTTTAATGGCTTTTGCTGCTACAGCCTCGGCTGTTAGTGCGCAACGTATGGTGGTCGACACGTCTAAGTATGTAGACTATGTGGACAACACCAATTACGATTGGTCGTTGATGAAGTGGCAGGGTGATAGACCTATGCCAGGTTCAAAGAACGCTGTTCCCTTTGCTGCGGCAGGTTCGTACAATGAAATGAGCGACGAAGAGGTACAAAACCGTACCGACCTGCCTGCATTTGTTAATGCAGCAAACACGGTGTGGTTCCCACCTGTATTCAACCAAGATAATGGTTCGTGTGGTTCGGCATCGCGCATTTGCTACATGCTGACCTATGAGCTCAATGCTTACTACGATCGTCCGGGTAATATTCTTGAAAATCAGTTGCCATCACACTTTGTGTGGAACTTAACTTACGGAAACTCAGGTAAGGATGAGTTTATTCAATTTGTGGGTGTGCCTTCAGCTAAGGCTTATGGCGGTCGCACCAGTTCTTCGGTTTATGGTTCGTACGACTGGGACAGCCCTTTAACAGGTTGGATGTCGGGCTACGACAAGTGGTATGAAGGTTTCTTCAATCGTGCTCATAAGCCTTCAAACTTCCCTGTGAGCATGAAGTATGCTGCTGGACGTAAGGCTTTGAAGAGTTGGCTTTACGACCACAATGGCGACCCCGACTTTAAGGGACGTCCTGCGGTTGTTGGTATTGGTGTGGCTTCTGCCAATGGCGATGCACCTATTGCTAACACACCCGCTAACGCTGAAGCAGGCGTTGTCGGAAAGCGTTACCTCACAAACTGGGGTCTTCAAGTGGACCACGCCTTGACCATTGTGGGTTACGACGACCGCATTGAGTTTGACTTGGATGGTGATGGTGTTTACGGTGAAGGCGACCTCGAAACCGATGAACCATGGGGTCCTCAACCGCTTGAAAAGGGTGCTTGGATTGTTGTTAACTCTTGGGGTCCATGGTGGGCAAATGCTGGTTTCATCTACTGCCCTTACGCTTGGAGTGTGCCCAATGCAGTTGACAACAATGGTCATCTCTCGCCCAGCGATGGTTGGTGGATGCCTGAAGTTTACCGCATCCGTAAGGACTATGCGCCTATGCGCACCATCAAGATTGAAATGGAATACTCACGTCGTTCAGAAGTGGCGCTCTCTGTAGGTATCGCAGCCGATGTGAATGCTACGGCTCCAGAAAAGACCATTCCTATGCACCACTTCCAATATGCAGGCGACGGTCAGAATGGTGCTACAAATCCTGCACCCGAAGTGCCTATGCTTGGACAATGGAACGATGGTAAGTTACACCACGAACCTATGGAATTTGGTTACGACGTGACCGACCTCACTGAAGGTTACGACCGTACACGTCCGTTGAAGTACTTCTTCATCATCAACCGTAAGCGCAATTCACGTTTGGGTCATGGACAGTTGCACAACCTCGCTATTGTGGATTATGAAACTTCAGCCACAGGCATGGAAACTCCATTCGTGCTCACTGAAGAAAACTGCAAGATCGATAGCGCTGGTGCCGACCAAATCGTTTACTCAACGATTGTTTATGGCGCAAGCACAACCTATGCTCCTGAAAACCTCGGCGCAGCAAAGCAAACCTTGTCATGGACAGCACCGCTTAAGTCGGCTAATGTATTAAAGGGTTATAACATTTATTGCGAAGGTACGCTTGAAGCAACCGTTGAACCCAATGTCTTGACTTACGAAGCTCAAAAGTCGGGCGAATACTACGTCACTGCTCAATATGCAAGCAAGGAATCGTTTGCTTCAAACAAGGTATATATCGCACCTGCTGATGCGGCTCAATTCCCCGCAGTAAACATCGTTAAGGGTGGATTTACTATTCCTGACGTGTTTGGCACGAACTACCCCGAAGCAACTATTGAATATTGGATTTGTCCTAATACTGTGACCGACTGGAATCAATCAGCTGGTAACTGGGGCACATGGATGTTCCACGCAAATTCTAACGGTTCGCTCACCGCAGGTTGGGACACCAACAACCGTATTTCAAGCAACACTGGTGTGCTGAAGGTAGGTCAGTGGATGCATGTGGCCATGAGCGTTAATAAATCAACCCTTAATCTCTACACAGGTGTTGGTACAAGCCGTACTGCTAAGAAGAAAACTGCTTCTGGCTACAGTGGCCTCGGAGGTTTTGGCAACTTGGTATTCTCAAGCGATTCACGCAACAACAGCTACTCTGATGCTCAGTATGCTGAAATCCGTATTTGGAGCAAGGCGCTCACAGCCAACGAAATCATGCAAAATCGTACGGAAGCAATTGGTGAGGCTGGTGCACCCAAGGAACTTTTGGCTTACTACCGTGGCGATATCATTTATATCAATGGCGAAGCACACTTGCGCGACTGTGTAGGTGGTCACCATGCTCCTCTTGCACTTTGTGGTGATATTGAAGGCGCTAAGTTCGAACAAACCACAAACAGCATTTCTAACTTCAAGATGTCGGATGCTGCCTTAGCAATTGATGTTGAAGATATCAAGACCAACATTATGGTCGGTCAGCCCGTATCGCTCTCTGCCGAATGTTCACGTTCAGCGGTAAGTCTTGTGTGGAATGCGCCTGCTGCAGGCTTGAACGCAAGCACCGTTGCTAAACCTTCAGTAACATTCAAGGAAGTTGGTGCACACGAAGTATATGCTACAGCAACCGATGCTAATGGCAATACCGTTTCAGACACCATCACCGTTAATGTAATTGCGCCCGAAGTTAGTGCCGACTTCTTAATCACAAGTCCCACTTGCGCTGTAGGCCAAAGCGTTTCGTTTGTTCCTACTACCCCATACTTCGGTTACGAATACGAATGGATCTTGGATAAGGGCAACGATATTAAAGAAACGCAAAACACTTTGGTTGCTGCAACAACCTATGACATCGCTGGTCTTTACAACATCAAACTTAATGTGAAGTACAACGACCAGGTATTGGCTTCAAGCGAAAAGTTCATTGAAGTGAAGAACGTGGCGCCCACAGCAGCCTTTGACCTCAGTGCTTCTTCAATCATTATGGGCAACAGCATTGAATTGCTCGACAAGTCGAAGTCGTCGCCCACATCATGGGCATGGAACATCTACAACGACTATGTAAACATCATCGTTGATGGCCGTAACCCTGTGCTTACTATGGATAAGCCTGGTCGTTACAACGTTTCACTCACCGTAAGCAACGAATACGGTAAGCACACAGAGGTTCGCGAAAATGCAATTCTCGTAAGCGCAGCCGATGCTTATTCAGGTTTGAACTTCTCTGGTGGTGCAGAGTTGAAGATTGAACCCGCACCCATCAGCAATTCTCCATTCACTATTGAATGGTGGATGAATCCTTCACAACTCTCGGTTAATGGCGACCTCGGCTTTGGTCACTACGGTGGTTCGTTAGGTGCTTACGTAGCAGATAATGGTCAGATGGTTCTTGAAATCGCCTTCACGCCAAACAAGAGTAACGCAGGCTATGTTATTCCTCAGGAATGGCACCATTACGCCGTAACCTTCGATGGTAAGGACGTGGCATTCTACCGCGACTCTGAACTCATCAATAAGGTGGTTAATGAATCTGCACTTTCTTACTCATTGCTCAAGTACTACATCTCACGTTATGACTATCCTTGGAATGGTGTGATTGATGAATACCGCATCTGGAACACTTGTCTCACAGCTGATCAAATCGTTGATGTATGTAACCGTTCTTTGGAAGCACCTGCCGACCTCGAAGCGGCTAAGACTGCAGGTCTTGTGGCTTACTACACCTTCAACCAAAGTGGTGGCGATGTTAACGACGCAACAGGTAATGGCTTCGTTGGTGTGCGTTCAGGCTTCGGTCCTGACGGCGACGCATGGTCAGTTCGCCCAGGTGTTTGGAGCTTGTCTATCGGACAAACATCATTGTCGTTCAGCGATGTTTCTTCGAAGTATTTGAAGAACTATAAGCGCGCATTTAAGCACGTCAGCAAGACCGTTAACCCCGCAAATTCTTCACGTTTCCTCACCATCACAAACTGGGAACTTGAAAATGCTGTCGTTAATGGCAATGTAACAACTGGAGTTCACGTTGATACGCAAAAGAACAGCAGCTTCACCGTTACTACAGAATGGGACGGCTTTGCAACAGCACTCACCGACCATAAGGCTTACCAAAATATCACACTCCCCGCAGGTTCTTATGAATTCTCTGCACATTATGGTTCATACGAAGGCCAATGTGCAAACTCATACCTCGTAGTGGCTGAAGAAGGTAAGTTCCCCAACACCGATGAATTGAACACTTCAATCGCTTATATGGCAATGGCTGAAAAGTCAAGCCAAACCAGTGTGAACACATTGAGCTTCACCATCGAAAAGGAAACAACCGTTTCTATTGGTATGTTGGTGAACATGCAAGGTTCTAAGTGTTTGACCATCGATAACTTTAAGTTGAAGAGCAAGCCTGCAGAGTTCATCAAGGCCGACTACTCTTACACACTCGTTGTTGGTTCAAGTAAGTTTACAACTGTATGTTTGCCCGAAGCAACAGTTCTTCCTGAAGGACTTTCAGCTTACTACCTGACAGCGGTTGACACTGAAACCAACCGCCTCCAGCTCACTCGCCTTGAAGGTAATGTGATTCCTGCTGAAACAGGTGTTGTGATCTACGCGAAGAATGCTGGCGAATATGTGCTTCGTGCTTCTGAAGAGGCTGCTCAGGACAACTGCACAGGCAACCTCCTTTATGGCACATTGGCTGAAGAAACAGTAAGCGAAGATCAAGTATGCTTCAACCTCACTGAAAACAACGGTTATGTGGCATTCTGGCCCTACCCCGCAAAGGTATTGCAACCCAACCGCGCTTACTACTTCGGTATGGCCGCACAGGCTTACTATCTCAACCTCACCGACATCGGTTTGGACACAGATATTGAAGGCGTTATCCTCAATCCTGGCCCATCACAGAACATCTACGACCTCACTGGTCGCCGTGTAAATCAACTCTCTAAGGGTGTTTACATTGTTAATGGCAAGAAGATTATCCGATAATCGCTAATCGCTTATACAAGAAATGGAGGGTGCCCCGGGCATCCTCCATTTTCTTTTCCTGATTTTATCACTTTTTATTGCTATTAAATAACGAAGATTAAAAATCAAAAATTATTCCATTTATCTATTCTTTAAAAGACATTGAATTCTTATGTTTTCTTTTTTTCTAGAATTAGCGACGGTTTGATGAGCTTGCGAATAATTAGAGAATTTTTTATCACTTGATATACACTGCGGAGCCAATTCTCAAATTCTCTAATTCTAGACTTTATTTTTAACATTGCGTCCTTATGCTTTCTGGAATTGTTGACGCTTTGATGAAGTCAAGTGGAGGGTGCCCCGGGCATCCTCCATTTTCTTTTGATTACAGCGACAATAGGATGTCAACAACATCCTGCCTGTTAATGTGTGTTATGTCATAAATATTCAGTAAATTCGCACGATAATCCCTAAAGGTTGGTGCTATAACAACGAAGTCCAACCTCGCAATTTATCTTTTTGAATCAAATGTTAATATTTCATACCTCCGATTGGCACCTCGGTAATGTGTTTCACCGACACGACCGTATTGAAGAACATCAACATTTCTTTTCGTGGTTGCTCGCGCAACTGCGCACCTATCAACCCGATGCGATGATCGTTTCGGGCGATATTTTCGACAATACCAATCCTTCGGCAGCAGCTGAACGCATTTACTATGAGTTTCTGCAACAAGCCACAGAGGCCGTCGAGGGCTTGCAAATCGTAATCATTGCCGGAAATCATGACTCCGCGCACCGCCTTGAGGCACCCTCGCCTTTCTTAAAACGCAATAATATCTATGTGCGTGGCAATGTCAAGAATACCGATGCGCAAACGCTTGATTTCGAACATTACCTCTTGCCCTTGAGCTTGCGCACCAATCCCGAAGCGAAGGTGGTGTGCATGGCTTTACCCTACCTCCGTGCTTGCGACTACCCCTCAGGGATGAGCGTGAGCGAAGGACTCAAGTATTACTTTGAGAAGATGACGCGAGCGCTCAATCAATCGCCGTTTAAGAAATTGCCGGTGATAGCGGCCGCCCATTTCTATGCTTCGGGGGTGGATATAGCCGACGAACACAGTGAGCGCCTTGTGGTGGGCGGACAGGATGTGGTGGAGATGAAGCATTTCGAAGGACTTTTCTCCTACATGGCTTTGGGGCACATCCATCGCCGTCAAGCGGTGGCGCGCCATTCCAAGAAAAGTGGCGAGATCTATTATTCGGGCAGCGTCTTGCCCATGTCGTTTTCCGAGAAACATTATCAGCATGGCATCATGATGGTGCGCGTGGACGACGAGGCGCAGGTCACTGTCGAACCCCTCAATTACCAACCGCTAAAGCAGTTGATTTCAATTCCTGAGCGTGGCGCAGCCACAACCATCGAGGTGCTGCAGGCCATTGAAAACTTACCAACGCGCACCGACCACCCCGACGCCTCACGTTGGGACTACCTTGAATTGCGCGTTATGGAACAACAACCCGAACCCAGCTTCCTCAACGATGTGATGCAGGTGTTGAAAGATAAGGCGGTGCACTTCTGCCGCATCGTGCGTGAATTGCCCAAACCCACAGCATCTGACAACGATGTTCAGTTCCGCAGCAACGAACAGACCGACCTGAGATTAAAACCCGAGGATTTGGCGAAACATGTGTATCAGCAAAAGTACAGCACAGAGATGCCCCCGCAAATGCTCGAAAAATTAATGAGTTGCATTGAAGAGTCACAGAGCTAAAAAGTAGCGGTGAAATATATTCTTTAGCGTTATTAAAACAGTCACCCACCTTAACCCTTTCATTACGTGAAAATTTGTAAGATCATTATCAATAACCTGACCTCCCTGGCGGGTGAGCATGTCATCGACTTCATGGCGGAGCCCTTGAAGTCGGCAGGCTTATTTGCCATCACTGGCGACACAGGGGCAGGTAAATCAACTATATTAGATGCTATTTGCCTGGCGCTCTACAACCAGGCGCCACGTCTTGAAAATTCGCAGAAGCTGAAAAGCGAGAATGTGGATAAGAAAGACGTGAACGTAACCGATGTGCGCAACTACCTGCGTCGTGGCGAGCGCGAGGGCTCCGCTGTTGTGGAGTTTGAAGCACAGAATGGGGCTTTGTACCGCGCCACGTGGCAAGTGCGCCTGCGCCGCACGGGCACTTACGACAACATCATCCACACCCTGGAGCAACTATCGCCCAACCGCCGCACGTTCGACCGTCAGGAGGTGAAGGCCAAGATCGTTGAAGTCATTGGTTTGGACTACACGCAGTTCTCACGCACGGTGATGCTGGCACAAAATAGTTTTGCGAATTTCCTGAATGCCCGAAATGAAGAAAAGTCTGCTTTGCTTGAGAAACTCACGGGCACAGAGATCTATGGTAAAATCTCCATGCGCATTTACGACGCCAAGATGAAAGCCGAACAGGATTTGGCGGCTTTGAATGTGGAGAAAACAACCGTCTTGCGCGACTATATGGGCGATGAGGAGTTAACGGCATGTACCCAACAAAAGGACTTGCTCGAAACCACAATCAAGGATCTGGAAAACCAACAACGCACCACTGAGCAACAACTCAAATGGCTCGACGACTACGATAAGGCAATTGTTGAGGTGGCTCAGTGCGAAGCCACCTATGCTGAGGTTTACAAGCGATTCCTGACGCTCACCCCAGAACGTCAGTTGCTTGAACGCTACGACGACGTGATTGGGCAACAGTCCATTTACAACGAAATAAAAGGGCATCAAGCCAATATCGAGAAATGTAAAAATGAACGCCAGGAGCTGGAGCGTTTATTGATATCGTGCACCGAAAATGCAGAGAAGTGCAAAATGGAAAACGATTTAGCCATCTCAAGACTCCAGGAGGCGAATAAGCAGCTTGAGCAACGCCGCCCCGACATTCAACGTGGCTTGAAGATTGGCGGCGAGATGAAGGAAAATCAAGTGTTGCTGAATGAGCGTGAGCTTGAATTTAATAAAATCAAACTCGAGGTGGCGGAGCGCAAAAACAATTTGCAAATCAAGAAGACGGAGCTTGAGGACCTGCAGCGCGTGGTGGAACAAACGCACTATAAATTGCAAGGGCTGAATGTGTACCGCACCCTCTTTGAGAAGTTCGACATCGTGAAAAGCAAACTCTCCGACCTGGAAAAGGAAAGCTTACACAATGCCGACTGTCGCCGCACCTACGAGGAATTGCAGATACAGCAATCCAGAGTGCGTTCTATCCTTGAAAAGGAACATAAGGACCATCAAAGCTTGTCCGACCTGTTGCGCACCCGAAAAACGGAGGTGCATCTCCTGGAGCAAAACAACAATCCCGTCGATTTCAATTACATGCAGCAGTCCATCACGCAGAATGCCACGCGCCTGGAGGCTTTGAAATCGGCTAAGAAGTTGTGGAATGCCATCACCCAATGTTATGAGGAGATTGAACAGATGCGTGCTAAAACCAATGCTTCGCGCATTGCGATAGAGCAGCTGAGCGCAGATTTGAAAAAGGCTGAACAGAAAATCGATCAAGCCAACGTGAGCTTCAGCATGGCACACGAGAACTTCACCTTCCACAGCAGTCAAAACATTGAAGTGATGCGTAAGAACTTAAAGGAAGGGTCGCCATGCCCCGTGTGTGGCGGTACGCACCACCCCTACCACACCGAGAGCGCACGTGAGCTCGGCAAGATCTTTGAGGATATCGAACGCGAGTACAATGAATCGCGCGAGTATCTGGAGGCGTGCAAGGAAAACGCCCGCCAGTTGAGGTCGCAGTTGGCACTGATTCAAGGTAAGTATGAGGAGGAACAGCGCTACTTCAATATCCTGAATAAGAAAAAGGAGGATTATAAAAAGGAATGGACAAACTATGTTGATCTGGACGTGACGTTTAAGGAGTGCTCTTCTGCCGTGAATGCGAATTTCCGACTCATCACCATCGAACAGCTGGAAAACAACACCGCACTCAACCTTCAGAATTTGCAGGAAAAACTAGATCACTACAGCAAGAACCAAGAGGGCATTAATGCGCTAAATAGGTTGATTCGCGAACTCACCGAGCGCGAGGCGGAAGAAGCAAAGCGCATCAGCGACTTAGAAACGCAACTTAAAATCTCAATGTCGAAGATTAAGGATTTGAAGGCGCAAATCGACCTCTCCGACCGTCGCTTGAAGGAAATCTACGCTGACCTCGATATGTTGATTCTGGATTCGGGATGGATGGCTAAATGGCGCAATAATCCCGAACACTATGCCTCAACCTTGCAGGGCATGTACACCGATTGGAAAACAACGACGAAGAAGTTAGAGGATGCCCAGCAAAGAATTGATGTGGTGCAAACCATCATCAAGCAATTGGAAAGCGAACTGAGGCTGGCGATGCAAACAGAAGATGCGATGCGCGACCACCGCAATGCCACGCAGGAATTGCTGAGAATTAAAAGCGATGAACTCAAAACGCTCTTTGGCGAACAATCGCCTGAGGAGGTTGAACAGCAACTCCTGGATGTGATTCAAAAAACATTCGCAGAACAGCAGGAGGCGAAGTTCCGCCTCGAAACGGCTAAAGCTGAACTCGACGAGGTGGTGGGCTCAAAGCGTAAGTCGGAACAGGATTACGACCACTTCCAAAAACTATACATCCAGCAGAGCAGTAAGTTGGACTGTTGGATGGCGGCCTACAACCGCGAACATTCGCCTTTGAGATTTGAGGAACTCGAGGATCTCTTTACTGATCCACGCGATTGGAGCCAGCTGCGTGCGCGCATCAGTGCTTGTAAGGAGGAATTGACCCTGACGCAAAATGCTCGCAATAAGGCTGAAGAACAACTCGAACTCATCCGCCAGGATAATATGCGCCCCGACACGGCTAAGGGCGAAACGCGCGAGGCGCTCATCGACCAGCATAACGATACGCTGCAGCACATTAAAGCCAATACTGAAATGTTTGCAGCATTAAAGGCTAAGATCGTTGCCCATGAACGCGCCCTCCATGAGGTGGCGCTGATGCAGAAGCGCTTCGAACAGGCTGAGGAAAACCTCTCGTGGTGGTCGCGCCTGAACACGCTCTTTGGTAGTGCCGACGGTAAGAAATTTAGGGAAATCGCACAAAGTTACACGTTTGAATACCTCGTGACGTATGCCAACCAGCAGCTCTTGCAATTATCCCCACGCTACCGCCTGCGCACCGTGCCCGGCACTTTGATGTTGCAAATCATCGACCGCGATATGTTCGACCAGCAACGCTACGTTAATTCACTCTCTGGAGGCGAAACCTTCGTGGTGAGTCTGGCGCTCGCCTTAGCGCTTGCAGGCCTTTCCATTGAGGGCCTCAGCATTGGTAGCCTCTTCATCGATGAAGGCTTCGGCAATCTCGACAACGACTCTCTCAACCTCGTGATGCAAGCCCTTGCTAACCTCCAGGCCGGACAAGGCAAGAAGGTGGGCATCATCAGCCACACCGAGCAAATACGCACACAAATATCGCCACGCATCAATGTCATTAAAAAGCCACTCGGAGGCGAAAGCGTGGTGAAGGTGGAGGGGTGAGAGTTTTTAGAGTTTAGAGTTTAGAGATGAGAGTTTAGAGTTGAGGGATGGGGCTTGGCGATAAGGTCTTTAAAGTCATTAAGGTCGCAAAGCTGGATCGATTCTTGAATCTTTAAGGTCTTTAAGGTCGCAAAACTGGATCGATTATAGGTCTTTAAGGCCTGATTGATTCTTGAATCTCTATAGTTTCTATAGCCCCTATAGTTCCTATATCCAAAGTTGTTATAACAGTGGGTTGAAGTGTCAAAAAACGTGTGTGGGCGCTGCGTCGTTAAGAACGCAGCGCCCACATTTTGGTCAAGCTTCAACAATCAACGGTCAATCTTCAACAATCAACCATCGCCTCCCCCCGACCTTAAAGACCTTAGTGACCTTAAAGACTTTAAAGACCTTATTAGCTTGCAAGACTTTAAAGACCTTATTAGCTTACTGATACCTTCCCACCTCATTCGCAGCCATGCCGATGTTGAGGTCGTGGATGCGGTAAGTTGTGGTTTTCTTGGGGATAATCACATTGTGGATGGTGTCAATGTAGTTCGCCAGGTGCATCAGGTACTCGCTGAATAAAGGATTGAGTTGATCGCAGAAGGGTTCTTCGTTCACCACCACCTCACGGCTGATGTCGCCATTCTCACACACATACTGCACCACGGTTTTCAGGAATTCCTCCTGCTCGTAGTTCAATTCGTTGTCACTGATGAAGGCGCTAAACTTATCGCGCGCCACCTTCCAATCCACCTTGACCAGCGAGCGGATAAACGCGCCCACATGATTGCCGTAGGGCATTCCTGCGGTCAGGTTGGCATACTCATCCTTGCTTCCCAGCTCTTGCCACAAAATGCGCTCCAACTCATCCACATCCCCCTCCGTCAATTGTTCAAGGTTGTG
>JAGBYN010000142.1 GCA_017628775.1 Bacteroidaceae bacterium
CGTTTGAGATTGTATATCAATACACGCTGCAAGCCGTTGAAGAATTATTCCGACGTGGATGCGAACTTGTCATTTTGGCGTGCAATACAGCCTCAGCCAAAGCGCTGCGCACCAACCAGCAAAACGATCTCTGTCGATGGGGCGCAGGCAAACGTGTGTTGGGCATAATTCACCCCACAGTAGAAGCCTTAGAGCATTTAACCACCTCAAACCATATTGGCATTTTAGCCACACAAGGCACCATCAATTCAAGATCCTACGAGATTGAAATTCAAAAGCTACACCCAGAAATGGTGGTGGTGGGTCAAGCTTGCCCGATGTGGGTACCTTTGGTTGAGAACAACGAATTCGATGGTCCTGGCGCCGATTACTTTGTGCAGAAGTATTTAAACGCCATTTTAAGCACCGACCCCGACATCGACACCTTGATTTTAGCTTGCACGCACTACCCTATACTGCTTAAAAAGATCCATGAGTATGTTCCACCCGGTGTGCGCGTCATTCCTCAGGGCAAGTACGTGGCTGAGAGCTTAGCATATTACCTCAAGCGCCACCCCGAAATGGAAATAAAATGCAGCAAGGGCGGCACTTGTCAATTTCTCACCACAGAAAGCGCCGATAAATTCAATGAAAATGCTACACTTTTTATGAACCAATCGATTCAAGTTGAAAAGATTGTATTAAGCTAAGTTCTATAAACTATAAGGTAGCCAGAGCGCATCATCTATTTCCACCGACGCCCTCATCCGCCCATCATGATAAATCGTTAAACGCATGAAAAAAATATTCATTCCCTTCATCATCTTCGCGGTTTCTTTCCTCATTATAGCCTGTGCCAATCCTGGTTCAGGTCCCGATGGTGGACCTTACGACGAGCACCCACCCGTCATTGTTAAAATGCACCCTCAACTTGGGGCGTTGAACACAACAAGCAAGAAAGTTCAAATTGTGTTCGATGAAAACATCAAGGTGGAGAACGCCTCAGAAAAGGTCACCATCTCCCCCCCTCAGCTTGAAATGCCCAACATTGATTTCAGTGGAAAGAAAATCAACGTGGCTTTGCGCGATTCTTTGAAGCCCAACACCACATACACCATCGACTTCTCTGATGCCATTGAGGACAACAACGAAGGTAATCCCTTGGGTAACTTCACTTATTTCTTCTCTACAGGTAACACCATCGACACGCTTGAAGTGTCGGGCTACGTCCTTGATGCTTCAAACCTTGAACCCATCAAGGGGATCCTTGTGGGCTTGCACGCCGACACCACCGACAGTGCATTTACGCACCAATCATTTGAACGTGTGGGACGTACTGATGTTATGGGCAAATTCTCAATCAAGGGCATTGCGCCGGGCGAATACCGTTTGTATGCCCTCAACGATCAAGACAATAATTATTGCTTCTCACAAAAGGGCGAGCGCATTGCGGTTTACGAGAAGTTGATTGTGCCATCGTGCTTCCCCGACACACGCCAGGACACGCTTTGGCGCGACACCATCACCTACGACACCATCCTCACGGTGCCCTTCACCCACTTCGTTCCCGACAATATCGTGCTCCTCGCTTTCCTTGAAGAAGGACAGGCCCGTCATTTTCTGAAGAAGGAGCATAACGATCCTTATAAATTCTCACTTTATTTCACTGCGCCATCCACCCACAAACCTGTTATTGAGGGGTTAAACTTTGACGCTCAGGATGCATTTATTGAAATCTGCAACCACACCAACGACAGCATCACCTATTGGCTGAAGGACACGTTGCTCATGCAGCAGGACACTTTAATTTTCACCTGCACCTATGAAGCCACAAACGACTCCACACAAGAATGGTACATGCGCACCGACACATTAGAAAGCGTGCCCCGAAAAAAAATGAGTGCCATCAAGGAGGACAAGGCTGAAGAATTGGAAAAGTGGGAAAAGAAACGCGAGAAACGCCATAAGAAAGGCGATTATTCAGAAGAAACGCCACCGCTTGAATTCTTGAAATTCAACGGACGCCGGGCGCAATTAATCTCGCCTTTGAAGAATCAACCCCTTGAATTTGAAGAGCCACTTTTGAAGCTCGACACGACTGCCATTCATTTGCACTTAATGACCTCCGACTCGACATTCACAGATGCACCTTTCCGCTTAATTCCCCACAGTTACGACCCTCGTAAATATGAATTGATGGGCGAATGGCGACCCGGACAAAAATATGAAGTGCATATCGACTCTGCGGCTGTAGTGGGCATTTCAGGACGCCACACCAATAAATTCAAATTCCGCTTTGAAGTGGGCACAAGCGAGGACTTCGGTTCCGTATTCTTCCTCTTGCCCGATGCGCCCGCTACCGGCGTGATGCAATTATTCCAAAGCGAAAAGAGCATTACGGCACAAGTAGCCCTGAAGGACCAACGAGCAGACTTTTTCTACATTGAACCAGGTGCATACTACGCACGCTTCTTCGATGACCGCAATCAAAACGGCAAGTGGGACACTGGCGAATATGCCACACACACGCAACCTGAAGACGTTTATTATTTCCACGAAGAGATTAACGTACGTGCCAATTGGGATGTGGAACAAACTTGGCGATTAACCTTTAAACCACGCGAACAACAAAAGCCCGAAGAACTAAAAAAAGTCAAGGCAAAAGGCAAACAACAAACAGCACGCCAACGTAACATTGAACGCGAAAGGAACCGACGATAAACAGACACAAAATAACGAGGGATGAGAGTTTAGAGATGAAAGGTAGGGACCGTTCCCCGTGTCGGTCCGTCTCCAATCAATTTCTATCGATTCTATAGCTTCTATAACTTCTATCGTCTCTATAGCATCTGCGGCTTGTTTCTTACTTAAACATTTCTTGATTTCCCCATTTACCTCCTCGTTTACCACACCTTATTCATCTAACCTTAAAAACGATGCGCAAGATATTTACTTTACTCCTTTTCATGGCCATTGGTCATCTGTGTATGGCACAATGCCCTACAAAGAACACGGCTTTTAACAGCGGTGAGCATTTGGAATACGATCTGTATTTCAACTGGAAATTCATTTGGATTAAAGTGGGTTCGGCAGAGATGGACATCAGCAAAACCACCTATCAGGGACAGGATGCCTACGAGGCTTATTTGATTACGCGAGGCAGTAAAACCGCCGATCGCTATTTCGTGATGCGCGACACGCTCACCGCCTTTGTCACCCCCGATCTTGTGCCTCTGGCCTATGTTAAAGCAGCCTTTGAAGGGAAGAGTTATCGCAAAAATGAAGTGCATTACACCTACACCCCTGAAGGCACACAGCTACAAATGTACTACCGCAAAAACGACAATCCAGCACAAACGCAAACGCTACTCACCACGGATTGTCCTTACGACATGATCAGCATGCTACTCAAAGCGCGCTCCATGGATGGCAGTCAATTCAAAAAGGGCGATTGCATTGATTTCGTTATGGCAGATGGTAAGGCCTGCAAACCACAAAAAATCATTTTCAGAGGACATAAAAAGTTCACCAACGAACACACAGACGAAAAGTACCGTTGCCTGGTGTTCTCCTTTGTGGAAACAGAGGACAATGAGGAAAAGGAGATTGTCACGTTCTACATCACCGACGACGACAACCACCTTCCCGTACGCCTGGATTTAAACCTACGTTTCGGTTCCGCAAAAGCGTTCCTCATCAATGCTAAGGGCGTAAGAAATCCACAAACATCCTTATTGAAGAAATAAGAGCAAACCAAGCGGGCGAAACGAGCCCTACCCGCCACTCATTCCCTTGCTACACCTCAGAAGTTCCGCACAGCATGAAAATTATTATCGACGACAAAATACCATTCATTAAAGGGCAGGCCGAAAAGCTCGGCGAAATATTATATCGCACGGGGAGTCAAATCACAAGCGAGGATGTGCGCGATGCCGACGCCCTGATTGTAAGAACACGTACCTTGTGCAACGAAGCCTTACTGGCGCAATCGCACGTGAAATTCATTGCAACAGCAACCATTGGCTATGACCACATCGATGTAGATTATCTAAACAGAGCTAACATTGCATGGACAAACTGCCCGGGGTGCAACGCAACGAGTGTTGCGCAGTATGTGGCGTGCACCTTACTGTTGCTGGAGCAAGATGGCATGCTGAATCTTCAAGAGGCAACCATCGGCATCATTGGCGTGGGCCACGTAGGAAAGCGCGTTCAAGAACGCTTGGAGGCCATGGGGTGCCGTGTCCTGCTGAACGACCCCCCACGTGCTGAGCGCGAACCCGACTTCGCACAAAATCACACCGACCTCGCAACACTGCTGCAGGAATGCGATGTCATCACATGCCACACGCCACTCACCTACAACGGCGATCACCCCACCTTCCATTTGGTGGACCATTCGTTTTTCAACCATCTCGGCAAATCACCTATTTTCATCAATGCCGGACGTGGCGAGGTGGTGCGCACCGAGGCTCTGATTCAAGCCATTGATTCAAAGCAAATCCGCGCTGCCGTGATCGACACGTGGGAAAACGAACCCAACATCAACATGGAACTGTTGCAAAAGGTGTACATCGGCACCCCACACATCGCTGGTTATTCCGCCGATGGAAAAGCCAATGGCACACGCATGTCGCTCGAGGCTGTGGCCCGTTATTTTGGGAAGGACATAACCTTCGACGTACAAGCGCCACCACTCCCCGAAGATTACAGCTATGACCCTCAGCGTCGCTACACCAACCACGAGCAACTGCGCCTTTACAACCCTGTTTACGACAGCGAACGCCTCAAGGCACACCCCGAACAATTTGAACAAATAAGAGGGGATTATCCATTGCGACGCGAAACAACAAATCAATAAAAAACTCTGAACACAGAAAATTTGGAACCCTCCTAACCTCCATACGATTATGGCAAAAGAAGAACTCACCCCAATGATGAAACAGTTTCAAGACTTTAAGAGTAAACACCCCGATGCGGTGTTGCTGTTTCGTTGTGGCGACTTCTATGAAACATATTTTAAAGATGCGGTGATTGCATCGCAAGTGCTAGGCATCACGCTCACACGCCGTAATAACGGCAAAAATCCCTCAGCCGCTGCCACTGAAATGGCAGGGTTTCCCTACCACGCTTTAGACACTTACCTGCCCCGCTTAGTGCGTGCCGGCTATCGCGTGGCTATTTGCGACCAATTAGAAGACCCTAAATTAACCAAGAAGTTGGTGAAACGTGGCATTACAGAATTGGTAACGCCAGGCATCGCCATCGCAGATAACGTACTGACCAGCAAAGAAAACAACTTTTTGGCAGCCGTGCATTTTGGCAAAAGTGCCGTGGGCTTCTCGCTTTTAGACATCTCTACAGGCGAATTTTTATTAACACAAGGTTCGCCCGATAATATCGACAAGCTCATCAGCAATTTTGCGCCCAAAGAAATACTGATTGATCGCCAACGCAAGGAGCGTTTCACTGGGCTATATGGTTCAAAGCATTTTGTGTTTGAATTAGAAGATTGGGCGTTTAATGAACTCACCACGCGCGAAAAACTACTCAAGCATTTTGAGGTTAAGAACCTGAAGGGCTTTGGCGTGGAGCATTACCATGAAGGCATTATTGCAGCTGGGGCTATTCTTATTTATCTTGAATTAACGCAACACCATCAAGTGGCGCACATCACGCGTGTGTTGCCCATTGAAGAGGACCGCTACGTGCGCCTTGATAAATTCACCACGCGCAATCTGGAATTGATTCGCCCCATGGCTGAAGGCGGAAAATCATTGCTGAGCATCATCGACCGCACCTTAACACCTATGGGAGCACGTATGCTCAACCGTTGGACGCTGTTTCCCTTGCGCACCGTGCGCGATATTGAGGAGCGCCACAACAGCGTGGAGCATTTCTTCAGAAATCCTGATTTCCGCGACATCTGCCAAACGGAACTGCAACGCATCGGCGACCTAGAGCGCATCGTGTCGAAAATCGCAGTTGGGCGCGTCAACCCTCGTGAAATGCAACAGTTACGAGTGGCTTTAGATAGCGTGCAAGCGCTGAAGCAGGCTTGCCAGGAGGCCGACACAAAGAGCCTGCAGCAAATTGGCGATCAACTGGACATTTGCCAGGAATTGCGCCAACGCATCGCGCAAACGCTCACCCTCGATCCTCCTGCCATGCTGAATAAGGGTGGGGTTATTGCCATGGGGGTGAGCAACGAACTGGATGAGTTGCGCCACATTTCCACGTCGGGCAAGGATTTCCTGCTCCAGATACAGCAACGCGAAAGTCAGGCCACAGGCATACCAAGCTTGAAAATTGGCTTTAACAACGTATTTGGCTACTACATTGAAGTGCGCAATGCGCATAAGGATAGTGTGCCCCAGGAGTGGATCAGAAAGCAAACGTTGGCACAGGCAGAGCGTTACATCACCCCCGAACTCAAGGAATACGAAGACAAGATCTTAAATGCAGAAGAACGCATCCAGATTCTTGAAACGCAACTTTTCACCGACCTGGTGACCTACACCATGGGCTTCATCGCCTTGCTGCAACGCAATGCGCGTTCTCTGTCGTCGCTTGACTGTCTCCATTCTTTGGCTTGCGTGGCTACTGAAAACAAATACGTGCGCCCCATCATTGATGAATCGTTGACAATCGACATCAAACAAGGACGCCACCCCGTGATTGAAACCCTCATGCCTATGGGTGAGGAATACGTGGCCAACGATGTGATGCTTGACGCCGATAAGCAACAAATCATCATCATCACTGGTCCCAACATGGCTGGTAAGTCGGCACTGTTGCGTCAAACCGCCTTAATCACACTTTTAGCACAGATGGGTTCATTCGTTCCTGCCGAAAGCGCTCGCATCGGTGTGGTTGATAAGATCTTCACCCGTGTTGGGGCTGGCGACAATATTTCGGTGGGCGAAAGTACATTTATGGTTGAAATGAGCGAGGCGGCAAACATCGTAAACAATATCTCAGCACGCTCCCTGGTTCTTTTTGATGAATTAGGACGTGGCACAAGTACCTACGATGGCATTTCTATCGCATGGTCGATTGTGGAGTACATCCACGAACATGCTGGCGCCAATGCCCGCACATTGTTTGCAACGCACTACCATGAATTGAATGAAATGACCAACTACTTCAGCCGAATCAAGAACTTTAACGTGTCGGTGAAGGAAGTGAACAACAAGGTGGTATTCTTGCGAAAACTGCAACCTGGGGGGTCAGAACACTCCTTCGGTATCCACGTGGCACGCATCGCCGGTATGCCACGCTCGGTGGTGGGCCGCGCCGAAGTGATTCTGAAACAATTGGAAAAGAACAATGCAGGCAATGGTGCGCGCGAAGCCGTACAAGCCATGGCTGAGAAAGCCTCAAATACCGAAACGCAACTCAGCATCTTCCAGCTCGACGACCCCGTACTTAGTCAGGTCAGAGACGAACTGTTACATATCGACGTCAATAATCTGACTCCCATTGAAGCGCTCAACAAGCTGGATGTGCTTAAACGCATCGTAACCGGAAGATAAGCCCATTAGTGGCAACACCTCCTCACCCCAACTTCATTACGAGCTGAAAGCACCTCCAAACAAACCGAAGGCTCTCCTCTAAACCCTCAACTCTATAAAATTCGTGCAATTTGAGATCTTCGTGTTCCAAGAGAAATCAGTGTTATAGCAAATGCCTTGACAGTCAGAAAACCGAACCGCACGGCAGTTGTTCTCTGTACTCTAAACCCTCAACTTTCAACCCTCAACATGGCCAAAGATAAAACCCTATACGTTTGCAGTGAATGTGGACAAGAATCCTCAAAGTGGCAAGGCCGATGTCCGGCATGCAAGCGATGGAACACCTTTAAAGAATTACAGGTGCACACCACAACGGGCAAGATGGCGCAAACACAAGCGCGCCATGCCTTAACCGGACTGGGCACTCAATCAGCAACGCCTGTAAAGCTGTCAAGCATCACTGCGGCTGAAGAACCACGAATCGATACGCACGACCCCGAACTAAACAGAGTGCTTGGCGGCGGACTGGTTCCTGGATCGTTGGTGCTCATTGGAGGTGAACCAGGTATCGGTAAATCCACGCTTTTGTTGCAAACCATGCTCAACCTGCATGACCAACGCGTACTCTACATCAGCGGCGAAGAAAGCGAACGACAAATCAAACTGCGCGCCGACCGCATCCACACAGCGCAAGCACCTGCCGATTGCTTTTTGGTGTGCGAAACATGCCTGGAGCAAATCTTTACCCACATTAAAAATGTGAATCCCACATTGGTGGTGATCGACTCCATACAAACCATTGCCACCGAAACGGTGGAATCCTCACCAGGGTCAGTGTCGCAAATCCGAGAATGCGCTGCTGCCATATTGAAATATGCTAAGGAAAGCAACGTGCCCGTGTTGCTTATTGGCCACATCACCAAGGAAGGGAGCATCGCAGGGCCGAAAGTATTGGAACACATCGTTGACACGGTCCTTCAGTTCGAAGGCGACCGCCACTATTACTACCGCATCCTGAGAAGCATCAAGAACCGTTTTGGATCAACCTCTGAATTAGGTATCTATGAAATGCGTTCCGACGGACTCCTTCCTGTTGACAATCCTTCTGGAATCCTGCTCACCCAGAATGGCGAGGAACTTTCAGGCATCAGCATTGCCAGCGCCATTGAAGGTGTTCGCCCTCTGCTCATTGAAACTCAAGCATTGGTATCTACCGCAGCCTACGGCACGCCTCAACGCTCAGCCACGGGCTTCGACCTTCGCCGCCTGAACATGCTTTTGGCTGTATTAGAAAAGCGAGTGGGCTTTAAATTAGGACAAAAAGACGTGTTCCTCAATATTGCAGGCGGCTTGCGCGTGAGCGACCCAGCCATCGACCTCAGTATTATTGCCGCGGTCCTGTCCAGCAATGTTGATACGGCGATTGAACGCCAGGTGTGCATGGCGGGCGAAGTAGGACTGAGTGGTGAAATTCGCCCCGTCAACCGCATCGCACAGCGTATCTCAGAAGCGCAGAAGTTGGGTTTCAAGCGTTTCCTCCTCCCTCAAGCCAATATGAAGGGCTTGGATGTGCAGAACTTTGAAATTGAATTAGTGCCCGTAGCGCGTGTTGAACATGCCTTGCGCGAATTATTTGGATAAAAGAAAACAGACGAGAGCTATGACCCTGTCCACCGACAATCATAATCTCTCGTCTGTTTTATATTATTGCTGACCGATAAACTTTGGCGTATAGGTCAAATTGCAGGATAAAATTCACATAGTATGGTTCTATGGGTCAAATTGCAGGATGGAATTTCAGGTATATGTTTTGATGATTTTTTAATTTTGTAATGCAATCTGAAGCATAGCGGAGCTCTGCTGGGGA
>JAGBYN010000001.1 GCA_017628775.1 Bacteroidaceae bacterium
CAAGCCCCCTCGCAAATCCACCCCCAGCCTCCTTTTTCCTCGTGCTCATGCGCACCGCGCATGAGTCCACCCTGCCCCTTTCTCAAAGCTCAAGCCCCCTCGCAAATCCACTCCCAGCCTCCTTTTCCTCGTGCTCATGCGCACCGCGCATGAGTCCCATGTGTATCGCCCCCAAGCCCCTATATATATAATGAGGGGCGCACGCCCCCCCCATCCGACCGCCCCCAAAAGGTAATATTTTGTTACAAATCGCAACGCCAATTTTAGCATTTCGCGCCATTTTTACCAAAAAACGAGGCTTTTACTTAACGGCAGGGATAAAAATCTCGTAAGTGCCATCATCATAAAAAATACGAATCTCTTTCACTTTACGATTTGTTTTGTCGCATTTTTTCTCACTTTCTATCACCGCATTACTCACGCTTCCGAGCACCGATACTGGCATGGCGAGCTCCACGCTCAAAGGTTCGTTTTTAACGCCGAATGCTGGCTTGGCAGGTTCCGCAGGTCGAACCTCAGACACCGAACCGGGCGCACTTGGCGTGGGTTTAAGAACGGCATTTTCCGCATCGGCACCGTCGGCAAATTCTTCAGAAATCTCACCCTCGCCGAAAAGCAACCAATTAATATTGACATCAGGAAAAGCTTTATGCACGGCACACACATGCGTGTTCGTAGGATTTGTTCGACCATTAAAAATACTGGACAACGATGCCTCGGATATTTGCAAGCAATTCGCAAAATCCTTTTGGGTCATGCCAGCTTTTTGCATCAACATTCTAATACGATCTTTCATAAGTTAATATAAATAGTATAGGATTATCTTTATCACTGAGCGCCATCCATGAGCCACTAATAACATGACCCAAACAACGCAAAATTCAAAATTTCGGAGCAAGCGCGAGTAGCTTGACCAAAACATAGGGCAAAGCACCCGAAGTAGCATTTTGCCCAAAATTAGGTCAAAATAGGCAAAAAATGGCACTTTTTAAAACAATTACAAAATTAAATTAAAAAAATGAAACCAACAACATTTATAAATTTATATTTACAAACCAACACACAAAACACAATTTTACATTTATAAACTTAAATATCACAAAAATCCAAATCAACACCCCAATAAAACCAAATTCACCCTCCAAAACCGCCTTATGCATCAAACAAACTTATTTATTTAATTCAACTATCACGCCTATATTATTAATATACAACACATTACGAACACATACGTAACAAACATAACGCCAAAAACCAGGCTCAAAACGCACTTTTTTCGCATTTTAAAAACATAAAAAATCTTACATTTTCATCTATCTTACTGATTTTGTGTTACTTATTACATCTTAAAAACAATCGCATATCAATAAATTTATATTCCTTGATTATTTTACTTTGTTAATATTTACACATCTGCATCAAACATAAAATCAATAAACCGAAATTTAGCAATTAATTTTCATTTCTACATCTCTAAATCATTTACAAAACAATATAAGCGGTTTTTAATTTTATATGTTAAATAAATTTAACTCGACTCTAAACCACGAAAAGAAGCACTATTTTTCTCACGAACAAAACCAAATCGGGCGTCAAGACGAAAACAACGATTTTAAAAGAATCACAAAAGCTAAATTTTAATTCACAATCTTAATTTTCAACAACATACGTGCTAAATTCTTGTTTCAGATTTTGGCGCAGAAAAATTTTACACCCTCCCCTTACGCCCTCAAACAAAGGCTTAAACATGCCAATTCCCATTGGATTTTAGCCAAGAGGACACGAAAAGAAACCAAAGCACAAAGAAATTTACATTTTACAAACAAAAGTGCAAAACGCGCCCTTCCACCCCACTCCAAACGCACAGCAAAAGAGCACAAAAAAACACGGAGATAAGCACTGGGCTCCTCCGTGTGTTTTTATAAAAATAAGCAAAATCACATCATCTCGTCGCTCACGATATAATAGATCAAGGGGGTCAAAAGATCAGCATCGCGCGTACCAGCACCAAGCCCCATCCCCTTGGATTGCGCATCAACCTGGCGCAGCTCTGCAATGATGTTCATCACCTTCCGACCTGTGTAGCGCTTCATGGCGGGCATAAACACCCGCTCGGCTTGCCACTCCTTAATACCAAGCCATGAGGCTATGCCGCTCGCATTTTTAGTGGGCGCATAATAAGCCAGCATCAATTGAGAGAAGAAGCGAAACAAAGCAGCAATAACAGGTGGCAAGGGGTGATTATTATTGTAAAAATATTTCGCAATTTCCAACGCTCTCGTTAAGTTTTTTTCAACCAAGGCATCCTGTAGCTCAAATGAATTAAATGTGCGATGCATGCCAATATGCTCCAAAATCATGTCTTTTGTGATGATTTTTGGTGCCGTTCCGCCTGATGCGCCGATAAGCAATTTATTCATCTCCATCGTCAAGCGGCTCAAATCCGCCCCTAAAAGGTCGGCAAGCACCTGAGCGGCTTCCGTGTCGAGCTTCACTCCCCGATCTGCGGCATAGCTTTTCGCAAAGCCAGAAACCTCGGAAAGATAAAGCGCCTTTGAGTCGAACACACAACCGTGCTTCTCAAAAAAGCCAGTTAGCTTCGTGCGCCTATCCATAACCCCATGCTTGTAACAAACGATCAGCACCGTAGAGGGCACCATCGCCTTAAAGTAATTTTCAAGCGCAGAGACGCCCTTCATCTGCTGAGCCTCACGCACGCACACCACCCTATGCTCAACGCCAAAGGGATAGGCTTGAGCGGCGGCAATCACCTCGCTCACCGTAGCCTCAGCCCCATACATCTGCACAAGGTTGAAATCGCGATCCTCGGGCTTCAGAAGCTCTGAAATCAGCAAATCGGCCAACTGATCAATAAAGAAATCCTCCTCGCCCATCAACAAGTAAACGGGCTTAAAACGATGTTCCTTTATCTCACGGGCCAATTCATTATATAATTGAATCGTTCGTTTTGTTATTGCCATAAATAATCGTAAAAAATTGGGAATAATATTCTTTCTTGCGGATCTTGAAAATTATCGTAAATTTGCACACAATATATAGAAAAACCTTTCATTCAATATGTCTGCACTAACCCTTCCGCCCTTCCAAGCCAAAATAAACATAGATCAAAATGGGCAAAAGTATATCTTCGACCCATTGCGCCTTAAATGGATTCGATTAACGCCCGAAGAGTGGGTGCGCCAACACTTCACCAACTACCTCATTGAGCACAAGCACTACCCCAAGGCACTCTTGGCACACGAAGTGAACCTAAAAATCGGACAAGCCAATCGCCGGTGCGACATCTTGCTTTACAAGCGCGCGGGGCTTGAACCGCATCTAATCGTGGAGTGTAAAGCTCCAAGTGTTGAAATCACCCAAGCCACCTTCCAGCAAATATGCGCCTACAACACCATCCTGCGCGCAGCCTACACCATCGTGACCAACGGCATCGTGCACTATGCATGTAGGATTAACCTCGACACCCACGCCGTTGAGTACCTATCAAGCATACCCAACTATGAAGACTTATCCTCTTGACGCTTCTTATATTTAAAGATAATCTCAAGGATTTCCGCACCATACTTCTGCGCCACAATCTTGCCCACATAAGGCACCTTCTTGAGTTCTGTGTCTGTGGTTGGCAGCAGGTTCGACAAGCCCACCAAGGCGCGTTGCGACAACACCACGTAGGCAGCAAGCTTCAACTCACGCGATTTTTCCAAGCGCCACAAGCGCAAAGCCTCAAACACCTCGGGATGCAAAATATCCTCAGGAACGAGCTCTGCCTTTGCCGCTCTACCCTCTTTCTTTGAAGGGCGTTCGGCCTTACCCTCATCGCCCTCATCTGCATCAAGCAAATCGGCTTTCATGCGCACAAACTCCGTGAGCTGAAAGCCTTTTTTATTTAAATGCGTCAAAAGGCCAAGCATCAGGCGCGTCTCCAGTTTAAGCTTATCGTGAGCTGCTTCAAACAATTGCTTCACCTTCTTGCTCTCGGTGGGCATGTCCAGCTGAGCCACCAAAGCACTTAGCTCATGCATCTGCTCCTTAAAATAAACGCTGGCTTTATGAATGCGCTCGCTTAGGAAAGCCGACGATTCATATTCATCGCCCGCATCATTCACAATCGCCTCTATCTGTTGGCAAAACACGTCACCCACGCTCAAGCAGCCGCGCTCAAGCACTTCCTTCTGCCCCCTAAAAGCCTCTACTTGCTTGGGATACAAACGCGCAAAGTGCTCTTCCAGCACTCGCTGGAGCGACTCGTAGGCAGCATGAAACGTGTGAAAGTCAAAAGCACTTTTCAGCACCTCCTTAAAATAACGCTTCTTGAGGTCGTTGATCTGCCCTTCGTTAGGCACATTTTGAAGCATCTGCCGATTATACGAATTTACCTGACCATCGGTCATAATGACATTAGCATTCAAAGGATGACTCAGCACCATACCCTCCAACGTGCGGCATCGGGACAACGCCACATAAACCTGACCCGGAGCAAAGCATTGGTGCGCATCAATGATGGCCCGATCAAACGTCAACCCCTGGCTCTTATGAATGGTGATTGCCCAAGCCAAGCGCAAAGGGAGTTGCTTAAATGTGCCTATCACTTCCTCTTTAATCTCTTTCGTTTCCTCATCAAGCGAATATTTGATATTTTCCCACACCGTGGCTTCAAGCCTCACGCACTCAAGCGAATCTACGGGCAAGATATCCACGTAATCTTCTCCAAAATCCTTCACCTTGCCAATCATACCATTATAATAGCGTTGATCTGCATCATTGCGTATGAACATCACCTGAGCACCAATCTTAAGCGTCAGCCGCTCTTCCGTGGGATATGAATAGGCGGGAAAATCACCACTCACCTGAGCCATAAATCTCTGCTTATGAGTTTTGAGTTTCTCAAGCTCTGCCTGATTAATCAAATCGGCTTGACGATTGTGGGATGTCAAGCGAATATAACCGTCTTCCTCGCTCGGATTAAAATCCTTAATGTAGCGCTGGTTTAATTGCGCCAACGTAGCACCATCCACAAGTCCCTCGCGCACGTTATTGAGCAACGAGAGAAAAACCTCATCGCGCTGGCGATACACCTTGGTCAGTTCAATCATATAGTAGGGCAAATGGCGAAGCGCCAAACTACTAAAGAAATAGGGCGTAGCATAATACTTTTGAAGAAGATCCCATTCCTCACCCTTAGCAACGGGCGACAATTGCTGAAGATCGCCAATCAAAAGCAACTGAACGCCACCAAAGGGCAAATGCCCTTGTCGATATCGACGCAACACGCTATCAACGGCATCAAGCACATCCGCACGCACCATGCTCACCTCGTCAATCACCAGCACATCAATACTACGAATAAGCTTAACCTTGCGCTTCGAAAACGCAAATTTCTGCCGATTGGCATTATACATAGCATCAGGCACAAAAGGCGTGAAAGGCAATTGAAACATAGAGTGCAACGTCACGCCATGCGCATTGATAGCGGCAATACCCGTTGGAGCACACACCACCACGCGCTTGGGAATTTCATCACACAAACGGCGCAAAAACGTCGTTTTACCAGTACCAGCCTTGCCCGTAAGAAACAAACTGGCATTCGTGTTCGCAATAATTTGCCATGCCCTTTGTATTTCACTATTTTCCATATCACTAAGTTCTCGAATTTCTTCTTTTTTTGTCACACAAGACCTAATCGTCAAGGCGCCAAATCAAACGCTCAATTCTCACCCACGAACCCTATCTGCATTATTTTTCGCAAAGTCTGCCCAAGATTTAGCGCGCGACCCGCTACGCGAGGGTTTTGAAAGCGACGCCTTCTTAGGCAAGCGCGTCTCCATATAATGGCAATAAGCCACACCGAGCGCATCCGTAGCATCAAGGAAGTTTACATCATCCAAATTAAGCGAAAGAATGCGCCTCAGCATCTCAGCCACCTGTTCTTTGCTGGCAGAACCGTTGCCCGTCACCACTTGCTTGATGCGAAGCGGAGCATACTCCGAAATAGGCACCTGGCGAGCCATAGCCGCGGCTATCGTCACGCCCTGAGCGCGACCAAGTTTGAGCATACTCTGAACGTTCTTACCAAAAAACGGAGCCTCAATAGCCAATTCATCAGGATGAAATGAGTCAATAATCCCCATAACGCGCTCATAAATGCGCCCCAATTTGAGGTACACATCCACACACTTGCGCAAATCAATCACACCAACCGCCAATACCTCTGGCTTTTGACTATCCACAACGCGCAACACACCATAACCCAAAACATTCGTACCTGGGTCTATTCCTAATATAATACGTTCAGACATGCTTTAATAACACATTTATTGTTCTTTACAAGCAAAAATACGAAATTAAAAAACACAAATATCGCACATTCAATCATATTTTTTAATTTGTTTCTATTTTATTCACAGATTAAATCTTACATTTGCATTAAACATTAAAAAAGCAAACACTTTTATGAAAAAAATACTCTTAATCGTTGGCTTGTTGCTCTTCTTTACCCATCAAGATATCTTCGCACAAGCAGTAATTAGTTTTGAGAAAAACACACACGACTTTGGCACATTCACCGAAGCTAAAAGCCAAGAAGCCATCTTTAAATTCAAAAACGAGGGCACTGAACCGCTCGTCATTCACCAAGTGCTCACCACATGTGGATGCACGATTGCCGAATTCACAAAAACACCCATCGAACCCGGAAAGGAAGGCGAAGTCAAAGTCACATATAACGGAAAAGGAAAAATTTTCGGAAAATTCAAAAAAGGCATCTCTGTACGCGCCAACACAAAACCCTATATCACACGCCTATACATAAAGGGCGATATGATAAAAGATGACTCAAAAAAATAAATAACTAAACGAACACACACGATATAATAATGAATGCGTCACACCATCACCTCGTTATTATGGCAGGGGGCGTAGGAAGCCGATTTTGGCCCATGAGCAGCGCTGAACGCCCAAAACAATTTCTTGATATTTTAGGGTGCGGAAAAACACTCTTACAACTCACTAAGGAACGCTTCGAGAATATCATACCCAACAAAAACGTGTGGGTAGTTACCTCTGAATCATACTTCAACCAGGTTAAACAACAATTGCCCGATATCCCCGAAGAAAATATACTCAAAGAACCCTGCATGCGCAACACCGCGCCATGCATCTGCTATGCTGCGTGGAGAATAAAAAAAATAGACCCACACGCAACAATGGTGGTGGCACCCTCTGACCACAACATCGTTGATGTCAAGGGATTTCAGGACGCAATTAGAAAATGCATAAACTTTGCATCAGAAACCGACGCAATCATCACACTGGGTATCACACCAACACGTCCTGAAACCGGATACGGATACATCAAGGGAGACCTCAGCTACGCCTCTTCACGACATGAAAACTTCTACCGCGTAGATAGCTTCAAAGAAAAGCCAAACCTGGAGTTAGCACAAGAATACATCAAGCAAAGTTGCTATCTTTGGAATGCAGGCATATTCGTTTGGAGCGTGAGCACAATCGTTAATGCCTTCAGAGTGTACGACCCTGAGATATCAAACATCTTTGAAAAACTCTTGCCCTATTACGCCACACCACAAGAGCAACAACATATCAACGAGCAATTCCCAAAATGTCCTGCAATCTCCGTGGACTATGCCATACTCGAAAAATCTGAGGAAATTTTCGTATATCCAGGCAATTTCGGATGGAGCGACCTCGGCACATGGGGATCTTTGCGCGAACACCTCACAATTGACCAATACGGAAATGCATGCATAGGCGATAATATCAAACTTTTTGAAGCCTCAAACAACATCGTGCACACCTCCGACAATAAGCAAGTCGTGATTCAAGGATTAGACGGATACATCGTTGTAGAAAAAGATGGCATCTTGCTCATTTGCAAACAATCTGAAGAACAACGCATCAGACTCTTCCACTAATCCACACCTATTAATCCCTCCTTTTACCCCACTAATTCATCACAACTTCATCTTTGCATTTGCCTTTTTTTTGCAAGTGCAAAGATGATTTTCCAAACCTCACAAACGCAGGTTTATACACTTTTAAAGAGGTAGTCATTATTTATGGCGCATACACGTAAATAAAAACACACAATTCACACCTACCTCATTCTTTTTTTGTATCAAATGCCACATTTCTCATCACTTCTGATTGGTTGGTACCTTGAAAACGGAAGAGCATTACCCTGGCGCGAAACAAAAGACCCCTACCACATCTTGCTTTCTGAAATCATATTGCACCAAACGCAAGTGTGTCAAGGATTAGCCTATTACCAAAGATTTCTACATAAATACCCCACCGTAAACCATTTAGCCTCAGCCTCGCAAGACGAAGTCATGCAACTATGGCAAGGATTGGGATATTATAGCAGAGCACGAAACTTACACCAAGCCGCAAAGCAAATCGCACAATTAGGGCACTTCCCTCGCACCTACAACGAAATTCTCAAGCTCAAAGGTGTTGGCGCCTACACGGCGTCAGCAATAGCTTCATTCGCCTTCAACCTGCCACACGCCGCCATTGATGGCAACGCATACCGAGTGCTTAGTCGATGCTTCGCCATAAACACACCCATCGACTCAACAACTGGCAAAAAAGAATTCGAACAACTTGCAAACGAAATCATCGACCCCAAACGTCCAGCCCTGTTCAATCAAGCCATGATGGACTTAGGAGCCACATGCTGCACACCGAAAGCACCACAATGCCAACAATGCCCAATTAACGCACTTTGCTTGGCACACGCGCAAAACGAAGTTGCACTTTACCCTGTAAAACAAGCAAAAATCAAGCTACAAACAAGGTACCTCACATTCATTGCCATACACGATGACACACACATCTTACTAAAACGAAGATCAGAAGGAGACATCTGGCAAGGACTCTATCAACCGCTCTTAATCGAACAAACACAAGCCAACACCACAGCATCTGTCAACGAGATTCTTACCCACAAAAACATTCAGCCCTACTTCAATTCAAACACAAGACCAACTCTGGGCACACTATTCACAAACCACAAGCACCGACTCACACATCGCCTGCTCATCATAGATGCCTATACACTAAAGGTTGACCAACTCTGCCCCACAAACGAACAATACATCCCCATACCACTCCAAGATATAGACCAATACGGAGTACCAAAAATCGTGCAAATCATTTTCGAAAAACTAAAACAGACGCAAAAGCTATGAATGCATACATCAGATATTTTGACCAGGAAACCTTAGTGAGCTCCTTCGAAGAATTAATTGATTTCCTAACAGCTATACCTGAAATAACCGTCACGACAAACCTCATGGAGGACATAAAAGCCTATCTCGAAAGCTCAATGCCCTACCCTAAACGATATAAAGTCAGACCACGCGTGTATTTCATCGTCATCAAAACAACCGCCAAAACAATGCAGGAATTTAAAGCATACGGTGAAAGCGAAAACGCAAACCAAGAAAACAAAAGCGCAACGCTATCAAACGAAGAACATCAGGAAAACAAGCCAGGATGGTACGAAGTGGAAATGATATTCAAAAGAGTCACACGCATTCCCGAAACCGAAAAATTCCAGTACGTTGACACCCCTTTCTCGGCCTACATCAACGCACAATCCCAACAAGAATGCTATGACAAAATGGTGGAATACATACACAACAGAAAAGACGTGGACGCAAGAAGTCAAATCCCTTCAATCAAAAGTGCAAACTTCTCATGCACATATTTAGCTACGCATTTAGAATTCCCAAACCCCACACCAACCCCCACGAAAGAGGCTTAATCAAGCCAGTCCCACACCTTAACCCCAAATCTCCATTAACACCTCTAAGCTATTAACTGGAGTTTACATTATTCAACTTTACTTAAACGACTAAGCAACAAATCATTTGTTTTACTTTGCCGATTCAAGATAATATTGTAATTTTGCGCACGAAATAAGGATTGGTTCCGTAGCTCAGTTGGATTAGAGCAACGCCCTTCTAAGGCGTGGGTCTTGGGTTCGAGCCCCAACGGAATCACAGATTGGAGGAAAGTTCATGTAGCTTTCCTCCAATTTTGTATCGTTATATTTTGTACCCCCCCAAAAAAAGAGAATGTGGTTTGCACAAATGAACTTAATCACTCATTGTGCGAACCACATTCTTCAACGTTTTATTTATACACAACCCTACCAACCTCAGTATCATTATAAATTACCTCCTTTAGCTGCTCAGGCGATGTAGGGACTTTATTCTTTGAGAACTCTGGTACATTATAACTCTTCATACGCTTATAGTGCATATCAGGAGTTTCCAATGGCAAAAGGAATGCCTTATGATCATTGCCCTCTGAATCAAAATAAGCAATATAGGGACGAGAATAAGAACCGTCATCTCGACGCGATGCTACAACAAGCCAACGTCCATTACTACTCCATCCATGATAGCTATCAGGACCAGGTGCAGATGCCTTATCCAAACGATGCACTTCGCCCGTCAACATATCCTTAACATAAAGATCTGCATCAGCATGCCAGATGTGGAATTGACCATAATTACCCACCGTAAAGAGCAAATAACGACCATCAGGACTGATGCGAGGCACCGCCGCACTCTTGCCCATTGACGCGCACGCCACTTCAACTTTAAGACTATCAACCTTGCCTGTTTCTATATCATAATTCAAACTCATCACATCATAACGCAAGGAATCATACATCGTAGAAATAACCGTGGCGCGAACACTATCGGGCAATGAAGCCAAACCCGGAGTATAAGCACGGCAGAAGTAAAGTTTACGACCATCTGGCGCCCAACAAGGGAACGTTTCCAAATAATCAGAAGTCCTCAAAATATTGGAAATCTCTTGACTCTCTGCGTTATATACGATTAAATCTGAAGCATAATCAATCACCTCTATCTTATCCTTTTTACCAAGGTGGAACACCTGACCAGTGTTGTTTGAAGAAAAAGCAACAACAGGCGCATGAGGATTCCAAGTGGGATAAACCGCATTTGAAAGGATTGAGTCGCACTTCATATTCATCTTCGTAATCTTTCCGCCTCTCACAAAGATCGTGCCGCCATGCGTACCTCTCACGTGGAAAAGCATATTCGAAGTGTCATGATTTTGATAATTATGGCAATTAATGCAGTGGTTATGATTGTCGTCAAAATCGCGATTGTTCTCATAAATAACGAATTCATCAAAGTTTGTCAAATTTCTTTGATACAAACCTAATTGACGATACAACTCATAACTTGGTTCAATAAGTCGGTATGACAAGAAACTATCTATCGGTTCCTGAGCCACTTTAAATGAATAAGGCATCAACGCTTGCCATTGATTAGCACGCTCCACAAAGATTTGAACGGTTAATGCTTGACCCTTACTCTCCTCCAGCAACACGCCCCACTCTTTGGCATCAAAACACAAATTCTGACCATCAGCCATCGCAATAATCTCATGACCATTCGCATTTGAAATTTTAGCAGAATAAGCCGAACCTACCGACTTCACCTTTATATTAAGTGGCGCGATATTGGGGGGCACAACCACATCCTTATAATCAGGAAAAATTTCCGGAACTTCGCTAATTGAAGTAAACGAAGCGGGAATCTCTTTTGAAACGTTGCCACACGAATAACATAACAACAATATAATATAGAATAAAAACTTTTTCATAAAACGCTATTTATAAATCTATAAAAAACACGCCAAGTCAAGGCCTTACGGTGTGCTAATTCACGCCAACATTATTTTGTTCTTGACGACGCACCTGGTTTGGATTATTATTTTCACAATAGTAATAATAGAAATAAGTACCAAGCCATTTTTCTTTCATCACCTCCCTCAACTTTGGTTTATCGTCAAGATAAGGCTGAGCCTCCTTCACAAAACTTTGAAATTGAGCAAGAAGAATACGATCATTCGCGATATCAGGAAAAACCTGAGCCACATCCTTTAAGGTGACTGATTTTATCAAAATCGCCTCACGAACCGCTTGAGGCAATCTACCACCTAACTTCTGGCGCATCACACCTGCCACATTAAGCAATCGCATTAATTCTTTAGAATAAAGCGTCGCAGCAACAGAAGTAATCAGAGTATAATTTGAACCAGAACTCAAACCCACATTATAGCCCATAAAAATTGGACGACGATAATTTTGTTCAAGATTCTCTTCCAAAGGCTTTAATGCCAAAACATTGACAATCTCTTGATCGGCATTCATTAAACTCGGATTAACCAAATAAGCACGCCATTTTTCAACAAAATCCGATTCAAAAGGCACACCCTCCAATGCAAAAAGATAACGTTCTGCCAAAGCCTTCTCTTGATTTAAAATCGCACACATAGCCATGCGTTTATAATAGGCTATGGTAGGACCTACCATTACATGCTGCTCCATAACAGCTCTATAAGAAGAGTTTATCAAGCCTGCATGAAAATTAGCATCCCCCTCAAAAAGCGAATATTCCGTTTTACCTTCGTAAACCAAATAATTGTTGTCCTCGGGATAATCAAAAGGAAGATTAAAAAGCTTCTCTAAAAGTTTACCTTGCTGTTGCAAAGCTATAGCATAATAAGCCGCAACGGCACGAGTCGGACGGCGTGCTGACAACGCCTCTTTTTCCATATCTTCCCATTCCGCTTGCCACATCATATTTTGCAAACGAGCCGTTAACACGTCATTCTGACGAAAATAATCGGTACTAACAAAAAGCAAAACAAAAGATAGACCCAAGGCCAACACAACACCCATTGGCGACTTCGTTTCGTGCTGACGCTTTTTTAACGCAAAATGACCAGCCAAAGCACACAAGCCACAAACCAAAGTAACAAGAATAGGCAAACCAATCACCATCGAAGGCTCATCATGATAATACACACGAATGCCACGAAAAACCAAGTAAGAGAGCGTCAAAATTGGCAAAAGAAATGTAAGCGGCTTCCACTTGCGGGACAATCGCAAAGCACGCGCAAGCAAACATGCGGAGCCAACTAGCCAAAGCGTCATCCAAGCACCGCCTAACCAAATACTTTTAAAGGGAAGCATCAAAAAACGCAAAACCCAATAAATATCACCCCAAGGCAAATTACTCACATATACCATTTGCTCCGCCGAAGTAGACACATAGCAATACTGCTGAGCACGATGAAAAACATCACCATACGCCCAAGTACAAAAAACATACAACAGCAAAACCGCTGCAATATGCACCCATCTATAGGGTATTGCCTTCATTAAAAATTTCATATTCACAATCTTTTTTATTAGTTCTGTTAAATAAAACCTTAAATAATAATTTATCAAGCAAAAATACAAAAATTAATTATTCCTACATCTAACAAAACCATTAATTTCCAACCATCAAGATTAACAAAAAAAAAATAGCCACACATTAAGCAAGGAAAACCTTGTTCAATGTGAGGCTATTTTCTTTTCTATAGTATCAAAATATATCTTGACGCTATATCCTTTAACTTATTCTTTTTTTAGAACTTGAAGTCCAAGCTAACACCCACTACGTCGTTCTTACGAGTGTAGTTGCAAGCAGTTCCGTTTGCGTTAGTGAACTTGTGGTCATCGTAGAATGAGTGCATGTAACCTACGTTGAGCTTCAACTTATCAGAGAACTTGTAAGCACCACCTACGCAAAGACCGTAAGAGCTGATGTTGAAACTTGTGTCAGTCATGTCAGCATCATTGAAACCATACTGAGTGCGCTGACCACCAATACCTAAAGTAATCTTTTCATTAACATCCCATTCAGCACCGAGTGTGATTTCATAAGTGTCGTCGCTCACTGCTGTAGCCGAACCCTTAGCGTCCTTATCAAAGTAGTAGTTGAAACCAGCCATCGCGCGGATATTGTCAGTAACTTCGTACTGAGCACCTACTGTAAAGAGAGCGGGGATGTCAGAACGAACCTTTGCACCATCAGCATAAACTGCAACCGCAGGTACTTGTGATGCAAGTGCTGAAAGGTTTGCGCTATTATTTGATTCGTTTTCAAGTTCAACCTTAGCACGGAATTCGTACTTCGCACCGATGTTCAACTTACCGAGCTTCAAGTTTGCACCAATGATTGGCTGGAAAGCAACTGCATCTTGCTTACAATCGAGCTTGTAGTCAGAAATCATAACAGCTGTAGTACCAGCTTGTTGTGCCATTGCTGCATATTGAGCAGCTTCAGTAGCCATACCCAAAGCGGCATATTGCTGAGCTGCAGCTGCAGCTTGATCTGAAAGCGCCTTATATTCAGCTGATGAAAGACCGTTAGCCTTAATGTTTGCAATAGCGCCCTCGTAAGCACAGTTTGCCAAGATACCACGAACACCTCCGAATACAGAGAAGTTCTCTGTCACCTTGTAAGTAGCACCGAGCTGAAGACCGTAGAAATACTGTTCACCCGTAAGGTTCTGATTGAGCGCGTAAGACGTACCACCCTGCTTATACACAAGACCGCCAATAAGTTCTTCAAACATGGGAAGACCATTGTCGAACTCACACTTACCGCCACCACCTGCAACAGCAAAGTTTGCAGACACTGACCATTTGTCATTGATCACATAAGCAGCCTGGATTGAGGGGATAACGGGAGCCGTAGCCTTACCTTCGAAGAAGCGGCTTGCGCTTGGGTTATTCGTGTTCATACCGAACAAAGGATTTGTCACATCCATTTGGCGCTTTTGCCAAGCTGCTTGCCAAGTCACACCGAGATGGAAGCCCTGAGGCATAAATGCAACACCTGCAGGGTTTGTGTAAACACCTTCAATACCGATAATAGCCTGACGTGAGGGGTTGCGAAGGAACGATGCGTGCTGGTTAGTGTTAGTAAGAAGACCACCAGCGAAAGTTGAAACTGTAGCGGACATCATGAGCGCCGCAGAAACTAAAATTTTCTTCATTTTTGTTAATATTTTGAAAACCGGTGCAAAATTAGGCTGATTTTTGCACAACGCCCAATTTTTTGTGCAAAAATATCACTTGTTTACCCATATTAACAACAGAATGATATGCACAGATTACATAATTTTGTGCAAAACCCCAAATATTTGGTTTTAAACGCAAATAACGCATTCAGCAAATTACAGCACCAACATTAACAACACCCTTACCATGAAACAAAAAAAATCCCACCGGAATTCCGATGGGTTAAATCGTGACTAATGCTCGGCTATCGCACAGCTTAGCACACCTTCGCTTAAACTAAAGATTAAGCCTTAACTGAATCACAGCAAACTGAGTCAGCGCAGCAAGAATCAGCACAAGCTGAATCAGCGCAGCAAGAATCAGTAGCAACAACTGTGTCATTAGCAACTTCAGCAGCAGGAGTAGTGTTACCACCGCAAGAAGCGAAAGAAACTGCAGCGAAAGCAGCGAACATGAAAACCAACTTCTTCATTTTCTTTGTTTAGTTTTTAAAGTAATACAATTAATTGTCCTATTAAAACGCTGCAAAATTACAGACTTTTTTCAATTGCAAAAAAGAAATCCTGCATACAAAACAAACTACACTATATTTTTTAACATTTAAAAACTTTTTTCAAAAACATTTGACAAATTCACCTTGCAATTCGTTTTTAGCAATAACTTTTTATTCGTTTTTAATAATTGATTTTGAGCATTTTTTTGTACACATTTAAGTTTATAAATAGTTGTGCACTATCATCTTTTTATTATATTTGCAAAAGATAAAGACAACGATTGTTTAAATCATAATAAAGAATCATAGTGAATCAGACGACATCTCCCCTATTTCATAAAAAAGTAGCATTCCACACATTGGGATGCAAATTAAACTTTGCTGAAACATCTTCTCTTCAAGACGCTTTATGCCGAGAAGGAGCCCTTATAGCAGCAAGGGACGAACAGGCTGACATTTGCATCATCAACACATGCAGCGTCACAGATGTAGCTGATGCGAAATGCCGACAAACCATACATAAATTTATCAGAAATCATCCTAACGCCTTTGTTGTCGTTATTGGTTGCTATGCTCAATTACAACCCAATAAGATTGCACAATTTGAAGGTGTTGACCTTGTCATTGGCACAGAACATAAAGGAGAAATCATCCCATTAATAAAACAAAACTGGGACGAAAAACAAAAACTCAGCAAGGGAGAAGCCTGCCATAAAGCAATCGCTATACCCACAAAAGACATCAACACCTTTGTGCCATCTTGTTCAAAAGGAAATCGCACACGCTATTTCTTAAAGGTTCAAGACGGATGCAACTATTATTGCACTTATTGCACCATACCCTATGCACGAGGCAAAAGCAGAAACGGAAGCATCCATGACATCGTTCTGCAAGCCGAAGAAGTTGTTAAAAACGGTGGAAAAGAAATTGTATTAACAGGTGTTAATACGGGAGATTTCGGACGAAGTACTGGAGAAACGTTCTTTGATTTAATTCAGAAGCTTGATCAAGTTGAAGGCATTGAACGATATCGTATCTCTTCGATTGAGCCCAATTTGCTAACTGAAGAAATTATTGCATTTTGCGCACAATCCAAGAAATTCATGCCGCATTTTCACATCCCATTACAAAGCGGGTCGGACGAAGTGCTAAAATTAATGAAACGCAGATACAGCACAACTCTGTTTGCCGAAAAAATCAATTGCATCAAGCAATATATCCCTGATGCATTCATTGGTGTAGATGTTATCGTTGGTATGAGAGGAGAAACCGACGAATATTTTGAAAAGGCCTACCAATTTATTGAAGGTTTGGACATTTCTCAACTTCACGTATTCTCATATTCCGAACGTCCTGGAACAAAAGCGCTCGAAATTCCACATGTGGTAAATCAAAACACAAAACACGAACGGAGCCAACGTTTACTCGAACTCTCTGAAAGAAAACGCAAATTACATTATAAAAAATTTCAAGGCGAACGGCGCCCCGTTCTATGGGAAAATGCAAAAGAAGGCATGCCCTTGAGCGGATTTACTGATAATTACATCCGGGTGGTTGCAACCGACAATATCCCTGCGACCGACAATACTATTTCAATAGTTCAATTAGGAAACTTTTCTACAGACGAGGAAACCCTGATAGCTCAACTTTAAGTTTTTCTTTATGAATACCCCCAAAAAAATAGCAGTTGTTATTCTTAATTGGAACGGCGAGAAAATGATGCAACAATTTTTGCCCTCTGTTGTGAAATATTCTGAGGAGCTAGCAGATATCATTGTGGCTGACAACTGCTCAACCGATGGATCATTAACATTACTCAATAAGAATTTCCCGTCCGTCAAACAAATCATTTTAGACAAAAATTATGGTTTTGCCGATGGCTACAACCACGCTTTAAAACAATTAAAACACGAATACTTTGTTTTATTGAACTCCGACATTGAAGTTGATAGTAATTGGTTGGAACCTCTGCTCTCTTATATGGAATCCACACCAGAGGTAGCAGCCTGCCAGCCCAAAATTCTCGCACAAAAGAATAAAGCACAATTTGAATACGCAGGAGCTTCTGGTGGCTTTTTAGACCACTACGGATACCCTTTCTGTCGCGGAAGAATATTGACTGAAGTCGAAACAGACCAGCAACAATACAACACCATTTGCGATATTCTTTGGGCATCCGGAGCAGCACTGTTTATTAGAAGAAACGTTTGGGAAACTTCAGGAGGACTTGACGGACGTTTTTTTGCCCACATGGAGGAAATTGACCTCTGTTGGCGATTGCGAAACCAAGGACACAGAATCGTATGCATTCCTGAAAGCCATGTTTACCATGTTGGTGGAGGCACACTTGATCAAGGGAATCCCAGAAAAACATATCTAAACTTCCGCAATAATTTATTCATGCTCTATAAGAATCTAAGCCAAGAAGAATTAAAGCCCATCATGTGCACAAGATGCTTATTAGATTACGTTGCGGCCTTTAAATTTCTCGTCACTATTGACATCGCAAATTTTAAAGCCGTACTCAAAGCCAGGAAGGATTACAATAAAATGAGAGAGGACTTCACAAAGCAACGTGAAGAAAACCTAAAAAAAATGAGCACTTCACCCAAAGAACGCACCTCGTACAGCATCCTTTGGAAATACTACATAGGTGGTGCAAAGAAATATTCCGATTTAACTACATAACAAAAGCAACCTCCCGTCCAGAAGGAGTTAGTTTTTATATACAGCTTAGCGAAAACATACAAACAAACCTTTGCTAAATCTCATTTATGGCTGCACTATATTTAATTCCTACCACATTAGGCGACACACCTATCGATCGTGTGCTACCGACTTACAACACCGAAATTATTTTAGGCATCAAGCATTTTATTGTTGAAGAAATACGCACAGCACGACGCTTCTTAAAGAAAGTCGACAAAAATATTCAAATAGACGCTCTTCACTTCTACCCAATGGGTAAACATGCTGATACCACCTTATTTCACAATTATCTAACCCCCCTGCGCAATGGTGAATCTATTGGAATTATTTCTGAGGCGGGTTGTCCCGCGGTGGCTGATCCAGGAGCTGATATAGTAGCTATTGCACAACGCGAATCACTTCCAGTCATTCCCCTTGTCGGACCATCATCTATTTTATTAGCAGTAATGGGAAGTGGATTTAATGGGCAAAGCTTTGCGTTTCATGGGTACTTACCCATCGACACCCATGAAAGGAGCAAACGTTTAAAGCAATTAGAACAACGTTCCTTACACGAAGGACAAACACAATTATTTATTGAAACACCCTACCGCAACGCTAAGCTATTTTCTGACATTCTAAATGCATGCTCACCATCAACACTTCTGTGTGTAGCAGCAGGCATCACAACAGAACAAGAATACATCAAGTCAGCTCCACTCAAAAAATGGAAACAAATAGGTTTGCCTGATTTAGGAAAAATACCTGCAATTTTTGCTATATACGCAGGAAAAAGCTAATATAAGAATCTCCTTGAAAACATAATTATTCAACTTATATACAAATTGTATGGACACACTTATATCAACTTTCGAAAATCTGTCTACGTTAATGCAGATCTTTTGGGGATGTGCTGTTATCTCATCCATTTTCATGTTAATTCAATTAATTTTGTCTCTTTTAGGCATGGGGGATTTTGAATTAGATGCAGATGTCAATAGCCCTGATGCATTAGATGCCAGTAATGGAATTGACCTCTTTACTATTAAAAACATCACCAATTTCTTTGTTGGTTTTGGATGGGCTGGTGTCAGTTTTCGAGACTCAATTACCTCTGACACATGGTTAATCATCACAGCCATATCATGCGGTTTAATTTTCGTTGCTGTTTTTGTTTATATATTCAAGCAATTGATGAAATTAGAAAGCAATAGCATAACCGGCATTGAAGCTTGTTTAGGCAAACGCGCAGATGTTTACTTAAGAATCCCTGCAAACAAAACAGGAAAAGGAAAAATTCAAATCAGCATCAATGGTGCTATCCGTGAATTCCCTGCAATCACTGAAGACGAAACACCAATACCAACTGGAACATCAGTAAATGTCATTAAGATCAATGGTTCAGAAGCTGTTGTGACCAAAGCATAGACTTGATTATAAACAACAACCATTACCACATCATTAATATTATTAATTGCCCTAAATAAAGGTAATATTTGTTCTTCTCATTCCACATTCATTGACTTAAAATCTTTTATCATTAACATTTAAATTTATTATTATGGAATTAACTATCGCGATTGTAGTATTTGTACTATTTACAATCATTACCATCATCAACCGCTACCGTCGTTGCCCTTCTGACAAAATCTTAGTAATCTACGGAAGCAAAGGCAAAAGTTCTGCTAAATGTATACATGGCGGAGGTGCTTTCGTTTGGCCCGTTATTGAAGACTATGCCTACTTAAGCTTGATCCCTATATCTATTGATGCAAATTTAACAAATGCTTTGAGTCGTCAAAACATTCGCGTCGATGTTCCCTCACGCTTTACTGTTGGTATTTCTACAGATCCTGACTACATGACTGCAGCTGCTGAACGTTTGCTTGGACTTACACCCAGCCAAATCCAAGAACTTGCCAGAGATATTCTTTTCGGACAATTGCGTTTGGTAATTGCAACCATGAGCATTGAAGAGTTAAACAACGACCGCGACAAATTCTTAGAACAGATTTCTGCCAACGTTGAAGTTGAATTAAAGAAGATTGGCCTTCGCCTTATCAACGTTAATGTCACCGATATCAAGGACGAATCAGGTTATATTGAAGCTCTCGGTCGTGAAGCAGCTGCTCGCGCCATCAACGAAGCAAAGGTACGCGTAGCCGAACAAGAAAAAGTTGGTGAAATCGGTAAGGCTGAAGCCGTTAGAGAAACCCGTGTCCGTACAGCCGAAGCAAATGCACAAGCCGTTAAAGGTGAAAATGAAGCTAAAGTAGAAATTGCAAATTCTGAAGCCTATCGCCGTGAACGCGAAGCAGAAGCACAACGCAAAGCTAATGCAGCAGAAAAGGTGCAACAAGCTAAGGCACTCGAAGAAGCATATGCAGCTGAACGCGATGCCGAATTAGCACGCGCTGAACGCGAGCGCAGTACAGAAACCGCCAATGTCATCGTACCTCAAGAAATTGAAAAGCAACGCCTTATTATTGCGGCTGAAGCTGAAGCCGAACAAAAGCGTGTAAATGCAAAGGGTGAAGCCGACGCAATCTACGCAAAAATGGAAGCCGAAGCAAAGGGGCTTTATGAAATCCTCACCAAGCAGGCAGCCGGTTACGACAAAATGGTACAAGCTGCAGGAGGAGATGCAAACAAAGCATACATGCTCCTATTGCTCGAAAAACTTCCAGAACTCGTTAAAACTCAAGTCGAAGCTGTTAAGGGCATTAACATTGACCACGTCACAGTTTGGGATAGCGGTCAAAGCGCAAATGGCGGCAAAGGTTCCACTGCAAACTTTGTTTCAGGACTCATGCAGAGCGTACCTCCCCTCAACGAACTCTTTGATATGGCAGGATTGAACCTTCCCGAATATCTTGCCAAAAAGCAAGCACCAGTTACTCAAGAAGCTGAGGCTGAAGAAATTTAAACGAACCTAAACAAATTCGTATAGACACACTATTAAAAAGGACTTGATTGTTATTACAAAACTCTCAAGTCCTTTTTTATATCAATAAATCTATTTTCAGCATTACTCAACGTTTACGACAAAGTTTATTTATTGCTGTCCAAAATAGTGGTGTAACCGTTCCCCCAAAAAACATTCTTTTTTACATGTTGACCTTTGGAAAACAGTTACGTTTTACTAATCAATCAGTTATTTTAGTTTTATTTATTTGTGAAGTAAAGATTTATTCATACTTTTGTGTTAACAATATTGTTAGATACATTTGTTAAACTCAGAATTTATGGATAATCAAGAGAAACAAAGCAAAGAGCAACAGATACTTGCGGTGGCGGAGCAGGAGTTCTTGACCAGGGGGTATGATGGTGCCCGTACCACCTCGATAGCGCAGGCGGCGGGCGTAACGCACGCGATGTTACACTACTATTTCCGAACCAAGGAGCAACTTTTCAAGCGCATCGTAGATGAGAAGTTCGAAACTATGTCACACTCAATGTTTGCCATAATGGGCGACCCATCGTTGCCGATTGTTGAGCGCATTAAGGGTGGCATTGAGGCGCACTTTGACTTTGTTGCACAGAACCCGCTATTGCCACGATTCGTCATCAACGAGATTATCTCACGCCCCGAGCGTTACGATGTATTATACAAACGCGCAGGTGCTATTATTGATAATGTATATCGCGGTCTGCAGTCGGAAATTAACCGCTCGGCAGAGCGTGGCGAAATCGAAAGAGTTGATATCAAGATGCTGTTTATCAGCATTATGTCGCTCAATATCTTCACTTTTCTTGCCTATCCATTTATGGAGCCGCTAATGGGAGAGTTGATGGTCAACCGCGAGCGATTCCTCGCAGAGCGCAAGGCCGAGAACATCGAAACGATTTTACGAAGAATCAAAAAGTAGTAAGATATGAAACAGTTTTTTCTAACACTATTTGCCGTGGTTTGTACTGCCTCTTCGAGTGGTCAGTCGCTCGAGGAGTGTCGTCACTTGGCTCGGGAGCACTACCCCGAAATCAGGCAGTACGACCTAATCGCGCAGACCGAGCAGTACAATCTCTCGAATGCAGCCCGTGCGTGGATTCCGCAAGTTACACTGTCGGGGCAGGCTACATATCAATCGGCTACACCTACTTACCCCGAGGCCTTCAACACGATTTTGCAGGCCAACGGCATTGAGATGGCAGGCATCAGTCGTGACCAATACAAGATAGCAGTAGATGTTTCGCAACACATCTGGGATGGAGGCAAGTCAAAGGCTGACAAAGCCATCGCCGAGGCGGAGGCCGAAGAGCAGCGCAGTCGAGTGGATGTATCGCTCTACGACTTGCAGTCGAGGATTGATAACCTATATTTCGGAATTTTGTTGCTCAATGAGCGTAAGGCGCAGACCGAGGCTCTGATTGAGGTACTTGCGAGCAATCTCGCACGTTTGCAAACATATTATAAAAATGGTGTTGCTATGCAGGCCGATGTTGATGCGGTGGAGGCTGAGTTACTTACTGCTCGTCAGACTCTCGTACAGGTAGAGTCATCGCGTGCAAGTTACCGCCGTATGTTGGAGATATTTATAGGCCAACCGCTCGCGGCAGAGAATCTGGAACGCCCCGCAATGCAGCAACTGCAATCTCGCACCTCGGCTCGTCCTGAATTGGCTCTCTTCGAGGCTCAGGAGGGTAAATTGGAGGCTCAGCGTAAGGCTATAAATGCTTCGCTTATGCCCCGCTTCTCGGCATTTGCACAAGGCTACTACGGCTATCCAGGGTTGGATATGTTTAAGAGTATGGTATCGTCTGCGTGGACACCAAACGCCATTATAGGTGTGCGAATGTCGTGGAATATAGGAGCGTTTTACACTAAAAAGAACAATCTCGAAAAACTCAATGCTGCAGAAAAGCAGATTGCTGTTCAGCGCGATGTCTTCCTCTTTAATACTCAGATGCAGATCACGCAGGATGATGGCGAGATCGCTCGCCTGCGTCAAGCCATTGCGGATGATTCTCGTATCGTGGAGTTGCGGCGTAGGGTGCGTATGGCAGCGGAATCGCAACTTGAAAACGGAGTGATTGACGCTACCGATCTATTGCGAAAAATCACCGATGAAACCTCTGCATCGCTTGCACGCAGCACTCACGAAATAGAACTTTTGCAAGCAACATATAGACTTAAAACAACATTAAATCAATAGAATATGAAAAAGGTATTATATTTCGCTGTGGCTCTGCTCGCCCTTGCGTGCAGCAAGGAGGCAGAGTTTGACGCACAGGGCACATTCGAGGCCATAGAGGTGGTAGTATCATCGGAGGCTGCGGGCCGAATTCTTAACTTTGATATCGAGGAGGGTATGACAATTGTGGCCAACCAGGCGGTAGGCACGATTGATAGCCTGCAACTTCATCTGCAGCGCAAGCAACTCATAGCGCAACAGTCGGCATTACTCACCTCTCGCCCCGATGTAAAGAAGCAGGCGGCCTCGTTGCGAGAGCAGATTGTAAAACAGAAGAGTGAACTTCGTCGCGTGGATAATATGCTTAGTGATGGTGCAGCGACACAGAAGCAGAAAGACGACATCGAAGCGCAGATAAAAATCCTAGAGGGGCAGTTGGAGGCTACGCTCTCAACGCTGGATAAAAATACCTCTACCATCAACGACAATTCCGTGGCTTTGGAGGCGCAGATTGCCGCCCTTGATGACCGCATCTCAAAGTGCAGCATCCTTTCGCCCGTCGGTGGTACCGTATTGGTTAAGTATGCCGAGGCTGGCGAGTTGGCATCGGTGGGTAAGCCCCTGATGAAAATTGCTGACTTGGGTAATATCTATCTGCGAGCCTACTTTACCTCCGACCCACTTGCCAATATCAAATTAGGCGACGAGGTGAAGGTGGTTGCCGACTTTGGCGGCAAGGAGCGATATGACTACACGGGTCGTGTTGCGTGGATTTCGTCCGAAAGTGAGTTTACACCCAAAACAATTCAGACAAAGGATTCTCGCGCCAACTTGGTATATGCTGTAAAGATTGCTGTTGAAAACGATGGTCGCTTGAAGATAGGCTTGGCGGGCGAAGTTATTTTGTAGTATGGGAGCAATCGAGATACATAACCTCTCGAAGAGTTACGGCAAGGTGCGGGCACTCGATGGCGTGTCGTTTTCGGTAGAGCGAGGCGAATTGTTCGGACTTATCGGCCCTGATGGGGCGGGTAAGACTACGCTGTTTCGCCTGCTGACGACACTCATTAATCCCGACGAGGGCAGTGCCACGGTCGATGGATGTGATATAAAGAGAGATTACCTTGCCATCCGAAAGCGTGTAGGCTATATGCCTGGTCGTTTCTCGCTATATCCCGATTTGTCGGTCGAGGAGAATCTGCAATTCTTTGCGGCTCTGTTTGGCGTTACTGTCGAAGAGTCGTATGACCTTATTGCGCCTATTTACAAGCAGATAGAACCATTCCGCACCCGCCGAGCAGGCAAACTTTCGGGCGGTATGAAGCAGAAACTTGCCCTCTCGTGTGCCCTGATTCATC
>JAGBYN010000143.1 GCA_017628775.1 Bacteroidaceae bacterium
GTGCGCCGTGCTCGCATGGAAGGAAAGAACGCTTGCTGGGTGCCTGGTACGGACCATGCTTCTATCGCAACTGAAGCTAAGGTCGTAGCTCGCCTTGCTGAACGCGGCATCAAGAAAGCCGATCTCACACGCGAAGAATTTCTGAAGCATGCTTGGGAATGGACCGACGAACATGGTGGCATCATCCTTAAGCAGTTGCGTCGCGAAGGTGCCTATTGCGACTGGGACCGTACAGCCTTCACGATGGACGACGAACGCTCAGAAAGCGTTATCAAGGTATTCGTGGACCTCTACAACAAGGGACTCATCTATCGCGGTGTGCGCATGGTTAACTGGGACCCTGCAGCTCAGACTGCACTCTCTGACGAAGAAGTTGTTTACAAGGAAGAGAACTCAAAGCTCTACTACCTCCGCTATATGGTAGAAGGCGATTCAGAAGGACGCTATGCAATCGTTGCAACCACACGCCCCGAAACCATCATGGGCGACACCGCAATGTGCATCAACCCCAACGACCCCAAGAACGAATGGTTGAAGGGCAAGCGCGTCATTGTCCCCATCGTGGGTCGCAGCATCCCCGTCATCGAAGACGAATACGTTGACATCGAATTCGGTACAGGTTGCCTCAAGGTTACACCTGCTCACGACGTCAACGACTACATGCTTGGCGAAAAACACAACCTTCAGTCAATCGACATTTTCAACGACAACGGCACACTCTCTGAAGCAGCAGGCATGTATATCGGCATGGACCGCTTCGACGTTCGCCGCCAAATTGAGAAAGACTTGCAGGAAGCCGGATTGATGGAAAAGGTTGAACCTTATACAAACAAGGTCGGTTGCTCCGAACGTACCGGCGTTGCCATCGAACCCAAGCTCTCTATGCAATGGTTCCTCAAGATGCAGCATTTTGCTGATCTCGCATTGCCTCCCGTAATGAACGATGAACTCAAGTTCTATCCTGCAAAGTATAAGAATACGTATCGCCACTGGTTAGAAAACATCAAGGACTGGTGTATCTCACGCCAACTTTGGTGGGGTCATCGCATTCCTGCTTACTACCTCCCCGAAGGCGGATACGTTGTAGCGGCTACTGCCGAAGATGCTTTGGTTTTGGCAAAGGAAAAATCCGGAAATGCTAACCTTACACTCGCTGATCTCAAGCAGGACGAAGATGCGCTCGACACTTGGTTTAGTTCATGGCTCTGGCCCATCTCGCTCTTCAAGGGCATCAACAACCCTGGCAACGAAGAAATCTCTTACTACTACCCAACAGCCGACCTCGTAACTGGTCCGGACATTATCTTCTTCTGGGTAGCACGTATGATTATGGCGGGTTACGAATACATGGGCGACATGCCTTTCCGCAACGTTTACTTCACAGGTATCGTACGCGATAAACTGGGTCGCAAGATGTCAAAGTCACTCGGAAACTCTCCAGACCCTCTTGATCTCATCGACACTTACGGTGCAGATGGGGTGCGCATGGGTATGATGTTCTCTGCACCTGCGGGCAACGACATTCTTTTCGACGATACGCTCTGCGAACAAGGTCGTAACTTCTGCAACAAAATTTGGAATGCCTTCCGTCTTATCAAGAGTTGGAATGTTGATACAACAATCGAACTTCCCAAGACATCGCACGAAGCTAACATTTGGTTTGCCGCACGCCTCCGTCAGAGTGCAGCTGAAATCAGCGACCTCTTCAAGAAGTATCGCCTCTCTGAAGCGCTCCACGAAGTGTATAGCCTTTTCTGGGATGACTTCTCTGCATCATACCTCGAAATGATTAAGCCCGCTTACGGCAGTCCCATTGACGCGGCTACATATACTACAGCACTCGGTTTCTTCGACCACTTATTGCACTTGCTTCACCCCTTCATGCCCTTCATCACAGAAGAGTTATGGCAGCACCTCGCTGAACGCAAGGAAGGCGAAAGCATCATGGTTAGCCCGCTTACCATCAACGAACCTTGCGAACACGACAATGCAATTCTCGAAGCAATGAACCACGCTAAGAATGTAATTTCAGGCGTAAGAGCCATCCGCAACAGCAAGAACATTCCCCAACGCGAATTGCTCAAGCTTTACGTGAAGCCCGCTAATCCAACGCCAGAGCTCTCTGAACTTATCAAGAAGTTGGCTGGCGTTTCTGAAATTGAAACAACAACCGAGCAACAAGCTGGTGCAATGACCTTCCTCGTAGGAACAACGGAATACGCTGTGCCCCTCGAAGGACTTGTTGACGCTGAAGCCGAACGCGAAAAGGCAATGGCTGAAATCAAGCGCCTTGAAGGTTTCCTCCTCGGCATTGAAAAGAAATTGGGTAACGAACGCTTTGTTTCAAGTGCCCCCGCAGCAGTTGTTGAACTTGAACGCAAAAAGAAGGCCGATGCCGAAACTAAGATTGCTGCATTGCGTCAACAATGGGGGATTTAATTGCAAGGATTAAGTCATCTTGACAGATATAAATGTGTAAAACTCGGCGATTGGATATTGTTTCAATTGCTGAGTTTTAACATTTCATAGTGAATACACTACGAAATTAAAGGTGTTTTCAAAAAAATAACATGGTGTAATGATAATCATTTGATTTTTTTTATAATTTTGCTTTCGTGAAATTATCTCTGACAAAGACTAAATACAAAGACAAGACAAATGGACATTAAGAGCATGATAGAGTGCGGTAATTTGGATGATGCACTTGAAGCGCTAAATAAGAATGAAGTTGCCATAAATGATGCTGAGCGTTTTTATTTGTTCGGACGTATTTATCTAAAACAAAATCAATGGAAAAAAGCCACTGATTGTTTTTTACAAGCCCAGATGCTGGAACCTGATGGTCCTGCTGGTCAACAATTAGAGATGATCAATAGCATTATGGATTTTTTTAATAAAGATTTATATAACCAGTAGATTAGCTTTAAGTTTTAGTTTAACGGTAAATATTGTGAAAAATCATGCGTCAAGCTAAATCCTTTTAAACTCATTTACAAAAAAAGTGTAATATATGGCAAAAATAGTAGGAGCTGTCGTAGTTAATACCGAGCGATGCAAGGGTTGTAACCTTTGCGTTGTGGCATGTCCTAAAGGCTGTCTATCGCTTAGCGGTAAAGAAGTAAATCATAAAGGATATTCCTTTTGTGTAGACACCAATCCCGATGAATGTATCGGATGTAGTTCATGCGCCATCGTATGTCCTGATGCGTGCATCACGGTTTATAAAACAAAAATAGAGTAATCAATTTTAGTTGATCATAGCGACTATTCATAATAACTTAAGATTATGGAACAAAAACAAGAAGTCCTTTTGATGAAAGGAAATGAAGCGATAGCACACGCAGCTATTCGATGTGGTTGCGATGGCTATTTTGGCTATCCGATAACGCCTCAATCTGAAGTATTGGAAACATTGGCGGCAGAAAAACCTTGGGAAACCACAGGTATGGTTGTGTTACAAGCAGAAAGTGAAGTAGCATCTATATATATGATTTATGGTGGTGGTGCAGCTGGTAAAAAGGTTATGACTTCATCATCGAGTCCAGGTGTAGCTTTGATGCAGGAAGGGATCACTTATATGGCTGGTGCAGAAGTGCCTGGCGTTATTGTAAACGTACAGCGTGGTGGTCCTGGTTTGGGTACAATTCAGCCCTCTCAAGGCGACTATTATCAAGCTACTCGTGGTGGTGGTAATGGCGACTACAATGTGATTGTATTAGCTCCATGTTCAGTTCAGGAAATGGCAGATTTTGTGGATGTTGCATTTGACTTAGCTTTTAAGTATCGCAACCCAACAATGATTTTATCAGATGGTATCATCGGTCAAATGATGGAAAAGGTCGTATTACCACCATTCAAGCCTCGTCGCACTGAAGAAGAAATTCGCGAGCAATGTCCTTGGGCAACAACAGGTAAGGGCGACAGAGCTAAGAATAACATCATTACTTCTGTTGAACTTCAATCAGAAGTCATGGAAAAAATCAATATCCACTTACAAGCTAAGTATGCACAAATTAAAGAAAACGAAGTGCGTTATGAAGTGAGTGGTATGGAAGATGCCGATTATATGATTGTGGCTTTCGGTTCAGCGGCGCGTATTTCGCAAAAAGCGGTTGAACTTGCAGCTGAGTTAGGCATTAAAGTTGGCGTTTTGCGTCCTATTACGCTTTGGCCATTCCCTGAAAAGGAAATTCGTCAATACGCTTCAAAGGTAAAGGGTATTTTGACTGTTGAAATCAATGCAGGACAGATGGTTGATGACGTTCGCTTAGCCGTTGAAGGTAAGGTTCCTGTTACTCACTTTGGCCGTTTGGGTGGTATCGTGCCCGATCCTGAAGAAGTGGTAAAGGCTTTGGTTGCATTGAAAGAACAAACACATGCTTAATCGATTTAAAAAGGGTAGGGACCATGACTCTAAGCCGCGTTTTCTGTTACTTCGCAATATATTAAATCTTGTATTTATGCTCATGGCTTTAGTCGGCATGGTGGGTTTAATATTTTTCCGTGAATACACCACTCAGTGGCAAATATTATGTTTGCTTGCGGTGTGCGTGAAGATTGTTGAAGTAATGTTCAGAATGCCAGGATTCAAGAAATAGTCATCTATGGTTTTTTACTTATAAATGTCATTTATTATGTTGAAAGAAGAAATTATAAAATCAGAAAACTTGGTTTATCAAAAGCCCAAGTTGATGAATAATACAGATATGCACTATTGCCCAGGATGTTCGCATGGCGTGGTGCACAAATTAATCGCTGAGGTTATTGAAGAGATGGGTCTTGAGGGTGAAACTATTGGTGTGAGCCCCGTTGGCTGTTCAGTGTTTGCTTATCGCTATTTGGATATTGACTGGCAGGAAGCTGCTCACGGTCGTGCACCAGCTTTGGCTACTGCAATCAAGCGTTTGTGGCCTAACAAGATGGTGTTTTCTTATCAAGGTGATGGCGACATCGGTTGTATCGGTACTGGCGAAGCAATTCATGCCCTTAACCGTGGCGAAAACATTGCCATGATTTTCATTAACAATGCCATTTACGGGATGACGGGTGGTCAGATGGCACCAACCACATTGTTGGGTCAGAAAACGGTGACTTGTCCTTACGGTCGTGATCCTCAATTACATGGTTATCCCTTGAAAATTTCTGAAATGGCGGCTTTACTTGAAGGCACATGCTATGTGACACGCCAGAGTGTGCACACTGTTGCTGCTATTCGCAAGGCTAAGAAAGCTATTCGTAAGGCGTTTGAAAATGCTATGGCAGGTAAGGGATCTAATCTTGTGGAAATTGTGTCAACATGCTCTTCAGGTTGGAAGTTAACGCCTGTTAAGGCCAATGAATGGATGGAAGAAAATATGTTTAAATATTATCAGTTGGGCGATCTAAAGGATAAGACCATTGAAGCGTAAAGATGCTTCATGCTGATTTATTTGAAAGCAAGAATATTATGAAACAAGAACTTATAATATCAGGATTTGGAGGACAGGGTGTTCTCTCAATGGGTAAAATTTTAGCTTATGCAGGATTGATGGAAGACAAGGAAGTGACTTGGATGCCAGCTTACGGTCCTGAACAACGTGGTGGTACTGCCAACGTTACAGTTATCGTGAGCGACGAGAAGATTTCATCACCCATACTTTCGCAATACGATACAGCTATTTTGCTCAATCAGCCCTCTGTAGATAAATTTGAGAGCAAGGTAAAACCTGGTGGCACGCTTATTTACGATAGTTTTGGTATTTTAAATCCGCCTACTCGTAAGGACATCAACATTTACAGCATTTCGGCCATGGAAACAGCAGCTGAGATGAAAATGATGAAGTGCTTCAACATGATGATATTGGGGGGCTTTTTGAAGAAGCATCCAATTGTATCGATGGAGAGTGTTATGAAGGCGTTGAGAAAGACATTGCCCGAACGTCATCATCATTTGCTCCCTGTTAATGAAGAGGCTATCCTTAAGGGAATGGAAATTATCAAGTAATAATGTTTGTTTGATCCTAAAAAGATATCATTATGGCAAGTAGAAAAAATCTTAAGAAATCAATCAAAGGTGCTTGTGGCGAATTATTTGCTGATTGCGTAGCGTTGAGCATGTGTGCTGGTGCTAATAAAGAATTGCTTTTTCAGCTTGAGCAAAAAATCGTTGATATTTGCACTGAGTATGTAGCGCGTATTTCGCACACGCAAAAGGGCGCAGAAAAAATTTATTACAAGAAGCTTGTTGCTGAATTTACTGAAGCAATTGATGCAGTTGCTGAAGAAATAATCAAGGCTTAATTAATTAAATAATAGTGGGTTGTAAGGTTTTGTTCTTTAAAAGTTTAAAGTCTTACAACCTTATCTGTATTTACTCAATCAAGACCAAGAAAGCGTTAAGACTATGATTATGAATAAAATATGCCATGCATTATTATTTAATGTTATGGGTTGGCATGTTGATGTAACGGTGCCTCATCGCGACAAGTGCATTATTTGCGTAGCACCCCACACCAGCAATTGGGATTTTATATTAGGCGAGTTATATTACACCGCCATTGGCAGGAAAGCATCATTTCTAATGAAGAAGGAATGGTTCTTTTGGCCTATGGGTTATATATTTCGCCAATTAGGTGGCTTTCCCGTTTATCGAAGTAAAAAGACGAGCATGACCGATATGCTTGCTGAACGCATCAAAGAAACCTCGCATTTGGAATTGGCCGTTACCCCCGAAGGTACTCGCTCAAAAGTAGAGACATGGAAGCGTGGGTTCTATTTTATCGCTTTGAAAGCAGGTGTGCCCATTCAATTGTATGATTTGGATTATAAACATAAAACGATTCGATGTACACTTGAGATTATACCCTCGGGCGATGTTGAAGCTGATATGAAAATAATCATGGATTATTACAAGCATTCCAATGCGAAATATCCGCATAAATTTGCTATTGAGGCGCTTGACTAATTTGTTGATTTACATTCAATGAGGATTTTTCTTTTACTACTATTTTTACTATCATCTGTTTTGCCAACTTGCGCATCTAATGCTCATCAGCGAAGAAAAAAAGTGCGCAAGGTTTTGTCGGCTCAACAAAAGGCTGAAAAGGAGGTCGCGAAAGCTTTCAAACCATATTTTAATGCTTTAGTATTGGACAACAAGCCCCCTCGCAAGCCCTACGACGTTGACTCTATACGTATTGATAAAGCGGCAAATCTCATTAAGGTCTTTCCATCCGAAAACTTTTGTGGCACGATATTCGGTATTGATGCAATCAGCACCGTTGAGTCGCAATTACGAGATAATCTTCCTTCGGCTTACTCGGGCTACGATGTGGCACTTTATGCTAAGTATCACCAACCTCTTCCCGAGCTTGTGCCTAACTATCTGCGTCCCACACATCATGCCATTGATTCTACACGATTGTGGCGCCACATTAAGCATGAAGGAGCGCCATGGGTTAAAAATCTATCGCGCCCCTTCAGCATCACTCAAGGACTTGAGGGAAAGCATCTAATGATTTGGCCAAGCCATGGCAGGGTGTATAAAAGCAACAAGCGCCAATGGGAGTGGCAACGCCCCAATTTATTTTGTACGGTTGAAGATTTACTCTCGCAATCGATCATCGTGCCTTATCTGTTTCCGATGCTTGAACAAGCGGGTGCTATTGTTGCTACTTGCCGCGAGCGCGATGCTCAAGCCCATAGTGTCGTCGTGGACAATGACGCACCACTTAATCATGGCGTTTATCTTGAGCACACAAAAAACAATGAAGAATGGCAGAGTGCCGGTGTTGCGTCGTTTGCTATGCCAGCCTTGCCTATGGTTGATGGTGTGAACCCCTTTACGTTGGGCACGGCTCGTGCGATCCGAACAACGCACAATCACGAAAAAGTTTCATCAGCTACATGGTGCCCACAAATTCCAGCATCGGGTGCCTATGCTGTATATGTGAGTTACGCCACATTACCTAACAGCACAGAAAAAGCCCACTATACCATTAAGCACAGAGGAGGCGAAACCCATGTGCAAGTAAATCAGCAAATGGGCGGCTCAACGTGGGTGTATTTAGGTACCTATGAGTTTCGACAGGGCATAGATAAGGAACAAGGTGTTGTGTTATCAAATGAAAGTGAGGATGAAGGCGTGGTGACTGCAGATGCCGTGCGCTTTGGCGGTGGTTTCGCACAATATTTGCGTGGCGAAGGCGATTTTGCCACTACCTCAAACTTGCCAGCTTATTTTGAAGCCGCACGCTACTACACGCAATTTTCAGGGCTCCCCACCGACTTGTATAATACCGAAAAAGGGCGAAACGATTACATAGATGACCTTCGTTGCCGTGTTAATTTTACCAACTACCTGGCAGGCGGTTCCGTATTTTTGCCGCATCAATCAGGTTTAGGCGTACCCCTTGAATTATGTTTGGCGGTGCACACCGATGCAGGTATTCGCCGCGATCATGCCATCTATGGTGCCCTAAGTATTGCTACCACGCATATCAAGAGCATGCTCGACACGCTTGGTACCGGCATATCGCGTATGGCATCAGCAGATTTTGCTCATATCTTGCGACAAACGTTAACTGACGACTTATCTTCGGTGCTCAACACCGAGTGGACACGACGAGAAGTGTGGAATCGTAATTATTGCGAAACACGCGAACCGCTCATGCCATCAGCAATTATTGAGATGCTCTCGCATCAAAACTTCTACGACTTGAAATGGGCTCACAACCCTGCCGTTAAATTTCTTCTTGCTCGAAGTTTATATAAGGCTATTCTTAAATACGTGGCCTACCAAAGCAATGGCACAGACGTGGTGGTGCAACCCTTGCCCATATCAAACTTCTCAATTCAATTTAACGAGGATGCCTCGTGCGCTCATTTGTCTTGGACACCGACCACAGATAAGCTTGAACCCTCGGCATGTGCCAAGGGCTATGTCGTATATACGCAAAAGGGGATGGGGGCGTTCGATAACGGTGTTTACGTTGAACAACCCTCATGCATTATTCCCCTTGAACCTGGTGTGCCCTATGCGTTTAAGATTACAGCGGTTAACGAAGGAGGGGAGAGTTTCGCCTCAGAAATCCTGACCGCCTACCGTGCACCCCAAAAGCATGCGCCACGTGTGCTCATGGTTAATGGATTTACAAAAGTGTCGGGCCCTGAAACGATTCAAGTATCCGACAGTCTTGGATTTGCGCTTACCGAAGATTATAGTTTGCCTTATATGAACAGCACGGCGTTTTGTGGCGAGCAACTTTGCTTTGATACGCTCATGGCAGGGCGTGAAGGGCAAGGCGCTTTAGGCTATAGCACACATGAACTTGAAGGCCAAATGATTGCAGGCAACACCTTCAATTATACCATCACTCATGGTCAAGCCTTGAAGGAAGCTGGCGTTTCCTATGTGTCGGCCAGTCGTGGTGCAGTAGAGGAAGGACTTGTGAACTTAGAAACCTACCAAATGGTGGACTTGATTATGGGTGAACAACGTTATAGCGCTGATGCGTTAACGCCCTCAAAGACGTTCACAAAACCACTCATTGAGCAAATCACGTATTACCTGAAGCGGGGTGGGGCACTCTTCCTCACTGGTTCGCATATAGGCAAAGACATGCTTGAAAATCAAGAACGACATTTTCTTAGCGATATTTTGAAAGTGTTGTTTGCAGGCTCTGTGCGCACGGATTCAATGGGTGTACTCCATGGACTTAATCTTCAAATACCTTTCTATAACGCACCAAGCGCTTTGCATTACCCCGTTCTAAAACCTGATGTTTTAACACCAGCATGCAACGAGGCTTTCACGGCTTTTGCTTATGAAGATTACACCTCGGCGGGTGTAGCTTACCCAGGACATGATTATCGTGTGCTGACGCTTGCCGTGCCTTTTGACGCGATTTCCGATCCCTTAACGCAATCGCAATCTATGAAGGCGATAGTGGCGTTTCTTTTGCCCTATTATGACCCTCAAAACAATTAACGCATATATTCTTTAACCAAGTTTATATTATTTATTCTTTTATGAATTATCAACTGACCGATTGGCTTCCAACCACCCAAAAAGAGTTAAAGTTGCGTGGTTGGGACTATCTGGACATCATTATATTTAGTGCCGACGCTTACGTGGATCATCCCTCGTTTGGCGCAGCTGTTATTGGCCGCTTGTTGGAGGCCGAAGGTCTGAGAATAGCCATTGTGCCACAACCTGATTGGCATGGCGATTTTCGTGATTTCAAGAAGCTTGGACGTCCACGTATGTGCTTTTGCGTTGCACCCGGATGCATGGATTCCATGGTTAATAAATATACCGCGGCGCGTAGATTGCGCTCAGAAGATGCCTATAGTCCAGATGGCAGACACGATCTTCGCCCTGAATACCCAACGATCGTTTATACAAAAATTCTGAAAGAACTCTATCCCGATACACCTGTGCTTATAGGCGGCATTGAAGCCTCATTACGCCGCCTCACTCACTATGATTATTGGCAGGAAACGTTGCGCCCAAGCATTCTTGTGGATAGCCAAGCCGACTTATTGGTTTATGGCATGGGAGAACTCCCCTTGCAAAGCCTTGCGCAGATGATGTACAAAGCGGTGTATGCCATGCCTCAAAGTCCGATGCCACTAACCACCGAGCGCTTTAATGAACTTTGGGCCGAAAACCCCACACCTCAAACGGCAAAATTGCTGAGTAAGCATCATATCCCAGGTGGTTTTGATCCAAACTCCGACATACAGCTTTATGCCCACGAGGAGGCCGTGAAACACCCACAAAAGCACGCACAGAATTTTAAACACATCGAAGAAGAAAGCAATAAGCTCCATGCCAAGCGATTGATTCAAGCAGTAGGGCAACAAGTGGTGGTGGTGAATCCACCATTTCCACCCATGACCACCGAACAAATTGACCGCTCCTTTGCCTTTCCCTACACACGCTTGCCACATCCCAAATACAAAGATAAACGCATACCGGCCTACGAGATGATAAAATTCTCCGTCAACATCCACCGCGGATGCTTTGGCGGATGTGCCTTCTGCACCATCTCTGCCCATCAAGGTAAGTTCATTATGAGCCGAAGCAAAGAAAGCATTGTTCAGGAAATCAAGAAAATTCAGCAAATGCCTGATTTCAAAGGCGTACTAACAGATCTTGGCGGCCCATCGGCAAATATGTATGGCATGCGCGGAAATAACCCAGACTTATGCGCCAAATGCGCGCGACCATCGTGCATTCATCCCAACGTGTGTAAAAACCTTAATACGGACCACGCGCCCATAACCGACATCTACAAAACCGTGCGCACCATGCCAGGCATAAAGCATGCGTTTATCGGTTCAGGCGTGCGCTACGACATGATTTTGCACCGCTCGTCAAACCCACGCATCAATCAAGCTGCTGATGAATATGCCAAGCAACTCATTCTGCACCACGTGAGCGGACGCCTTAAAGTGGCACCAGAACACACAGCACCACATGTGCTCAACGTTATGCGTAAACCCTCATTTGAACAGTTTAAGCAATTCAAACAAATCTTTGATAAAATCAACAAGGAGCACGGACTGAAACAGCAAATCATCCCTTATTTCATCAGTTCCCATCCCGGTTGCAGCATTGAGGATATGGCTGAACTTGCGGTACAAACGAAAACCCTTGAATTCAAGCTAGAGCAAGTGCAGGACTTCACGCCTACGCCCATGACCGTAAGTACTACAATTTGGGCAACAGGTTACCACCCATATACGCTTCAACCCCTCAAAACGGTGCGTCATGCTGCCGACAAACAACGCCAGCGCATGTTCTTCTTCTGGTACCAAAAAGAGCACCAGAGGCAAATCATTGAGGAACTGCGACGCATCAACAGAGCGGACTTGATTCCCAAACTCATCAATACCTTTAAACCAGAACCACACTTTAAGAAAACAAATCAACGCAGAAAATGAATTTCTACGAAACAACACTCGTGGCTCTTGCCCTTGCTGCCGATTGCTTTGCCGTAGCCTTTACAGCAGGGTTAACGCTAAAATACTTCAACCACACCCTTGCCCTTCGCATGGCTTTCTTCTTTGCCTTGTTTCAAGCAGCAATGCCCGCCGTGGGTTGGTTTGGTATGAACACATTCGTGGCGTCATGGTTTCAGTATAGCCATATCGTGGCTTTTGTGCTCTTAGCCATTGTAGGGGGTAAAATGGTCAAATCAAGTTGTTGCCACACGAAAGCGTGTGATGATTGCAAGGCTCAAACCTACACCCTCGCGACAATCATATTCTTAGCCATAGCCACAAGCCTTGACGCCCTCTTTGTGGGCATCAGCTTCCCATGCATGGGGTACCACACCTTTGGCGCGATACTTCCAGTGATTGCCAATATTGGCATTGTTGCATTCACGCTAACCTTACTTGCTTTCATGTTAGGCCTACGCCTAGGTACGCGCTTAAAGTACATCAACCTTGAGCTAATCGGTGGGCTCATTCTTATTGGATTAGGTATAAAAATTTTATTCAATTGATCAGCGCCACAAGGACATACAAACGCAACGTGATGTAAACCTTCATCTATAAGACGAAAAAAACTGGCACGCCCGATGTTGATTTTGGACGTGCCAGTTTTGTGTATTATTTCATGTGATGATCCGGAATAAGCGAACGACTATTCGGACACACTGTCAATTAAAATCTTGCTGAGATTTGCAAGTCAATTGTGTTGTAGTGGTTATCGCCAGGACTTGGCGTGCGGTCGATGGTGTAGATGTAGTTGAGCTGCATCATGAGGTTTTTGCCTAAGTTGTAGTTGGCAGATGCACACCAATCAGTTTTAAGACTCTTCCAAGTGCGTGTGTCGTGGCGATAGCAGTCCCATTTACCATAAATTTTGAGGTTTTTAGCTACGGGCGCTCCGACTGTGGCATACCAACCTTCGCTATGCTTGGGTGCTGCAGGATTGTTGATGGCTCCGCCATAGCTGTACATGTATTCAGCACGTACTGTCCAATCGCTTTCATACTTCACACCGAATCCCATGCGCTTGCGGTCGATGTTGTCGTCGGTTTTTCCTGCTGCTTCATTTTGATATGTGCCGTTCCAAACGAAACCACCAATCTCGAGTTTCTTCATTGGGCGGAACCAAAGACCAGCGATATAGTCTTTTTCCTTATCCTTATCCTTATGGTTGATGCCTTGACCGTTGAAAACGCCTACTTGGTAATGGAGGAGGTAATGGCCCTTTTCGCCGCCCACCTTAAGCAGATCACCTTGAATTTGCGCACCGAGGTCGCGTCCGCCACTGCTGTGCTCACCACAACGGTCGTTCATAAGGAATTTCAATGTGGCTTGTGAGTAAGAGCCATGGCCGATGGCTAAAGGCGATATGGGATTTTCAAAACCGAAGCTGCGTTTAAATTGACCTAACTTGATGCGAAGGGCATCGTACTTTTGCCATTCCACGAAAGCATCAAGAAGTCGAGCACCCTTATCAACGCCAGGCGCTCCGCACACTTCGCCTTGGAAACGGTAGAAGAAATCATCGAAGCAATAGCCAGAGCCGTAAAGACGGAAGTATCGCATATCAAACCCTCCATTGTCGGTGGTGTTATTGCGGTCAGTGATGCTGTATTTACCAGTGATGAAACCGCCTACCGTGATGTTAGCCACTTCCTTTTTATTAACAACAACAGAGGCTTGTGGTTTTGATGTTTGTGCGCTTGCTGTTTGCATCAAACCTGCAAGTGCAGCTACAAGAAAGATTTTTTTCATAACAATATGATTATAATTATTGTGAGTTAACAATCGAGAGATAGGCGGGCTGTTGATGCCTTTTACCATCTCTATATTTGTTTTGCAGATTCACCTTTAATTTTATGCAAAATTAAGGATTTTTTGTAAAGTTTACTTACTGTTGCTTAAAAAATCAGCAACGATGAATGTGCTTCCCCCAATAAAGATCACATCTGTTGGTTTTGCTTGGCTTAAAGCTTCGTTATAGGCTTCGGCTACGGAGTTGAATTTTCGGCATTGATTCACCCAAGGAGCCACCATGTCAAATAATTTTTCAGCACTTAATGCGCGCTTTATTTGCGCTTGGGTGATGTAGTAGTGGGCTTGTTTGGGCAATAACTTAATGACCTCGCTGATGTCCTTGTCAGAAACCATACCGAAGACGATATGCACGTTTTTGCCTTCGTCGATGATGCTCTGAAGCTGGGCAGACAGGTATTGCCACCCTGCTACGTTATGGCCCGTGTCGCAAATCGTGAGTGGGTTTTGAGCCACGATTTCCCAACGGCCACGTAAGTGCGTTAAGTCAACGACGTGCGCCATGCCTTGGGCAATGTGTTCATCGGTGATGTTGAAGTAAGGCTTGAGGCATTGTGCGGCTGTCCAAATCGTGCGTTTGTTTTTGGCTTGACACGCGCCCTGCAATTGAAAATCAAGGGGTGGGGCAGATGATTCTTCAGCCCAAACGAGCGTGGCGTTTTTAGCTTTGGCTTCATTGACGAAGACGGGCGTTATTTCTGCATTTGTTTCGCCAATAATTGTTGGCGTGTCGGCTTTAATGATGCCCGCCTTTTCAGTAGCGATGCTTTGAAGCGTGTGGCCCAAGAATTGCGTGTGGTCAAAACTGATGTTTGTAATCACTGAAAGGACTGGCGTGATGATGTTCGTGCAATCCAAACGTCCGCCAAGTCCCACTTCAATAACAGCTACATCCACCTCTTGCTCAGCAAAGTATTTAAATGCCATGGCCGTCACGAGCTCAAAGAAAGAGGGATGCAGGGGTTCAAAAAATTGGCGATGCTCTTGAACAAAATCAACCACATAGGCTTCGCTAATCATGTTGCCATTAATCCTGATGCGCTCACGAAAATCAACGAGGTGAGGTGAGGTGTAAAGGCCTACCTTATATCCTGCTGATTGAAGAATGGCAGCTATGGTGTGGCTTGTAGAACCCTTTCCGTTTGTACCACCGACGTGAATGGTTTTAAACGTTGTGTGCGGGTGATTGAAGTACTCGTCTAACGTTTGTGTGGTGGTTAATCCCTCTTTATACGCACCTGCCCCAATGTTTTGAAACAAAGGGGCAGATGTGTAAAGATATTCTATCGTTTCTTGATACGTCATTATTGATGTTTGTTATGATAATACACCTTTAATGGGTGCTAAGCACATTTTATTTGTAGAAATATCCTCTGAAGGATTCAAAGATTTTGCGTTTTACATTGTCGGATGCTTTTAAATTCTTGTTGTCCTTGATGTTTTCAAACACATGCTTTTCTTCCTTGTTTAATGTTTCAGGGATATAAACACTTACGTTTATAATGATGTCGCCCGTGCCATAACCATAACCTTGAACGGCTGGCAATCCCTTGCCGCGAAGGCGCAGGACGGTGCCTGGTTGAGTGCCTGGCTTAATAGTTACATTCGCTTTTCCGCCAATGGTTGGGATTTGCACAGTTGTTCCGAGTGCTGCTTCCGAAACGGTGAGCAAGAGGTTGTAAATAAGGTCGCTTTCATCGCGAATGAAATCGGGGTGTTCTTGCTCTTCGATAAGCACCTGGATGTCGCCCGCAACGCCATTGCGCTTGCCCATGTTGCCCTTGCCGTTGGCATTGACCACCATGCCTGCCTGAACGCCTGCGGGGATTTTTATTTCAACCACTTCTTCGCCGGCTACGATACCTTCGCCATGGCAATGCTTACATTTATTTTTGATGATAACGCCCTCGCCGTGGCATTCAGGACAAACATCCTGCGTTTGTACCATGCCAAACATAGAGCGCTGAGTGCGCAACACATAACCCGAGCCCTGACATGTGCTACAAGTGTCGGGGGTTGAATTGCCGTCGCATCCTGAACCACCACAATGGGTACACTTGACATCCTTGCGAACCTTGAATTTCTTGGTCACACCTTGAGCGATTTCTTCCAAATTAAGTTTCACTTTCATTCTCAGGTCGCCACCTCGGTGCATTTTGGGTCCGCGCTGACGTGAGCCACCGCCAAAGCCACCAAAGCCGCTAAAGCCGCCGCCAAAGATATCGCCAAAATGCTGGAAGATGTCGTTGAGGTCCATGCCTTGACCGCCAAAGCCACCAAAGCCACCAGCACCACCATTAACTCCCGCTTCGCCAAATTGGTCGTAGCGTTGACGCTTGTCGGGGTCGCGCAACACGTCGTAAGCTTCGGCTGCTTTTTTAAACATTTCCTCGGCTTCCTTATCGCCAGGGTTGCGGTCGGGGTGATACTTAATCGCAACCTTTTTATATGCTTTTTTTATTTCCTCGGCGCTTGCGTTACGCTCCACGCCAAGAATTTTATAATAATCCTTTTCCATAATATTGATTCAACTGATCATTATTGCCCTACAGCCACTTTTGCGTAGCGAATCACCTTGTCGTTCAATTTATAGCCCGCTTGTGTGCAATCAATCACCTTGCCTTTAAGTTCGTCGGTTGGCGCGGGGATGAAGGCAATTGCTTCGTGAAGGTCGGTGGTGAATTCAGCTTCTTTCGTATCAATCTTAGAGAGTCCTTGGTCGGCAAGCGTCTTGTTAAGCTTGTTGATGATGAGCTCAACGCCTTCGCGCAAGGTGCTTACTTCGGTAGCCGTGTTGATGTGTTGCATGGCACGTTCAAGGTCGTCGAGCACGGGCAAGAGTGCGATGATTGTTTTTTCGCCACCGTTCAGGATCAATTCGGCTTTTTCCTTGATTGTGCGTTTGCGGTAGTTTTCAAATTCTGCCGCTTTGTAGAGCAGGGCATTGTTGAGTTCGGCAATCTTTTCTTCAGCTGCTTCCAACTTTTGTTCAACGGTCAATTCGGCTTCAGCAGTTTCGGCGGTTTGTTCTTCGTTAACGGTTTGTTCTTCGTTGTTAACGGTTGCGTTGTTTGTGTCTGTATTTAAATCGTCCTTTTGCTGGATAGTTTCGTTTTCGTTCGTCATGATGAATTTATAATTGAGAGTTTAGAATTGTGTAATCATTGTGTAAGCATTGCGTAATGCTTAATTATACAACTTTTCTTTAAGTTCCTTTACGCGTGGATCGCGAATATAGTCTTCATAATTCATGAGCTTATCGATGGTGCCATTAGGCGTCAGTTCGATGATGCGGTTGGCCACAGTGTCGATAAATTCATGGTCGTGAGAAGCGAAGAGGATATTGCCGCGATACATCTTCAGGTTGTTGTTGAAGGCCTGGATGCTTTCCATATCCAAGTGGTTTGTGGGCGTATCTAAAATGAGGCAGTTTGCGTTTTTAAGTTGCATACGTGCAATCATACAACGCATTTTTTCGCCCCCTGAGAGCACGATCACCTTCTTCAAGATGTCTTCGTCCTTAAAGAGCATTCTGCCTAAGAACGCTTTGAAGTACACTTCATTGCCTTCGCCAAACTGCATCAACCAATCGAGCATGTTGAGGTTAGAATCGAAGAACTCAGTGTTGTCGAGGGGCAGATAAGCCGTAGTGATGGTTACCCCCCAATTGTATTCGCCAGCGGCGGGTTTTTGATTGCCGTTGATGATTTCAAAGAGTGCGGTCATGGCACGTGGGTCGTGGCTGAGGAACACAATCTTTTCATCCTTTTCAACGGTGAAGTTTACATTGTCGAAAAGTACCGTACCGTCGTCGGTCACGGCCTTCAAGTCCTTCACTTCAAGGATTTGATTACCTGGTTCGCGTTCCATTTGGAAGATAATGCCAGGATACTTTCTTGTAGATGGTTTAATTTCTTCAACGTTAAGCTTTTCAAGCATCTTCTTGCGCGAAGTGGTTTGGCGACTCTTAGCCACGTTGGCCGAGAATCGGCGAATAAATTCTTCCAACTCCTTACGTTTTTCTTCAGCCTTTTGCTTTTGGTTTTGAGCTTGACGCAATGCCAACTGGCTTGATTGATACCAGAAAGAGTAGTTGCCCGAGAAGAGCGTCACTTTGCCGAAGTCAATATCCACGGTGTGCGTGCACACTTGGTCGAGGAAGTGACGGTCGTGGCTCACCACGAGCACGGTGTGTTCGAAGTTGCCCAAATAATCTTCCAACCACTCAACGGTTTCAAGGTCGAGGTCGTTGGTAGGTTCGTCGAGTAGGAGGTTGTCGGGTTCGCCGAAGAGCGCTTGCGCCAACATCACGCGCACCTTTTCCTTACCTGAAAGTTCGCCCATTAATTTATAGTGCAGGGCTTCCTTAATGCCGAGTCCGGAGAGTAGGGTGGCGGCATCGTTTTCGGCGGTGTAGCCACCTATTGAAGCAAACTTATCTTCCAATTCAGCCGCAAGGATACCGTCTTCGTCGGTAAATTCTTCCTTAGCGTAGAGCTCATTGCGCTTTTGCATGATGTCCCACATCACGGTATGACCCATGAGCACCGTGTCGAGCACCGTGTTTGAGTCGTACTTAAAGTGGTCCTGCGACAATACCGATAAACGTTCGCCTGGGCCTAATTCAATGCTACCCTTTGTGGGATCTAATTCGCCAGAGATGGCTTTGAGCAAGGTTGACTTACCAGCACCATTGGCGCCGATAATACCGTAAATATTACCTGATGTAAATTTCATGTTTACATCCTGATAAAGAACGCGTTTACCAAATTGAATTGCAAGATTTGAAACTGTAATCATTTTTTGTTTTATTTTGTTTCATTCCCCTTACTTAATGCAGAGAATTTTTGTTATTATATGCTATTTTTTTATGAGCTTGCAAAATTACAAAAAAAGTATGTAATAAGGAAATTTAACCTACCTTAGGTATTAGCAAAAAATATGCCAAAACGCATATATTTAAATTAATATGAACAAAATGTCAGATAAAATGCTTTTCAAGGATAAAAAGTTATATTTTTGCCACGATTTTCAAATATTAGAACTTAACTAACGAATTATGGCTGCAATAACCTACCTTGATGTTCAGGATTTGACCAAGCGCATTGGCGATCTTGTGCTGTTTGAGGACATATCTTTTTCGGTGTCGGAGGGTCAGCGCATAGGGCTCATTGCGCGCAATGGTACCGGAAAATCAACGTTGTTAAAGATTATCGCTGGCGTAGAAAATTATGAATCGGGCAAGATCGTGTTCAGGAATAATCTGAGAATTGGCTTTCTGCCGCAAAATCCTGAATTCAACCCCGCTCACACCGTGCTTGAAGCCGTGTCGCAATTCAACGACGCCTTGCTTCATGGCGATGATATTTCAGAAGATTTTGAAGCAAAGATATCCGCCAAGCAATTGCTGGGCAAGCTGCGCATCACGAACTTTGACCAACCCATCACGCAATTGTCGGGCGGCGAGTTGAAGCGCGTTGCCCTGGCGCGCGTGTTGCTTTCAAATCCCGATTTGCTGATTCTTGACGAACCCACCAACCACCTTGACCTTGAGATGATTGAGTGGCTTGAGGGCTATTTGATGCGCTTTGTGCGTTCGTTGCTCATGGTGACGCACGACCGTTATTTCCTTGATCGTGTGTGCTCGCAAATCATTGAGATTGACAACAAAACGCTCTACACCTACGATGGTAATTTTGAATACTACCTGCAAAAGCGGCAGGAGCGCATTGACGTGACCAACGCCACGATTTCAAGGGCCAACAACTTATTCCGCCGTGAGCTTGAATGGATGAGAAGAACGCCCTCGGCACGCACCGGCAAGTCAAGGTCAAGAAAAGAGGCGTTTTATGAATTGAAGGAGATTGCCAACCAAAGAATCAAAGAGCGCATGGCGCGCCTTGATGTTAAGAGCGATTATATCGGGTCGAAAATCTTTGAAGCTAAATACGTGTCGAAAGCTTATGGCGATAAGGCAATCCTGAAGGATTTCTACTATAACTTCTCGAGATTTGAGAAGATGGGCATCGTTGGGAATAATGGCACGGGCAAAACCACGTTTATCCGCCTGTTGCTGGGCATGGAGAAGACCGACGAGGGTGAGTTTGAAATTGGCAAGACCGTGAAGTTTGGCTATTTCTCGCAAAATACGATGGAGGTGAATAAAAACCTTAAAGTGATTGATGCCGTTCGGAAATATGCTGAAACCATTAGCCTGGGCAATGGGAAAACGCTTACTGCCATGCAATTCCTCACGCACTTTCTTTTTCCGCCTTCACGCCAGCAGGATTACGTTTATAAATTGAGCGGGGGGGAGTTAAGACGCTTGCAACTCTGCATCGTGCTGATGAAAAATCCGAATTTCTTGATTCTCGACGAACCTACGAACGATTTGGATATTGCCACGCTCAACGTGCTTGAGGAGTACCTTGAGGACTTCAATGGTTGCGTCATTGTGGTGTCGCACGACCGCTATTTTATGGATAAAATCGTGGACCACTTGCTGGTGTTTAAGGGCAATGCTGAGATTGTGGACTTCCCGGGCAATTACACGCAATATAGAAACATGCCGCCTGAATCGGCTCCCGAGAGCGATAAGAAGAAACCTGCTGCCGCCGCGAATACTGAACCAGCCTCTTCGCGCAAGGTTGATCGCAAGCCGAAGTTGACGTATAAGGAAAAGATGGAGTTGGCTGAGCTTGAGGAAACCATCGAGCGCCTTGAAACGGAAAAGGGCGAGATTGAAACCGCCATGTGCTCGGGCGAAATGTCGGCTACTGAACTGACTGAACTCAGCAAACGATACCCTCAACTGTGTGAGGAGATTGAGGAGAAAACGATGAGGTGGATGGAGTTGAGTGAGAAGTGTTGAGAGTAATTTTTGAAAGTTTAGAGTTGAGAGATTAGAGTACAGAGAACAGAGTACAGAGTACAACTGCCATCCGAAAGGTGTCGCCCCGTCGTGAATCAACCGTTCATTCGTTAATTGCGGATTGTAGGGGCCGATCACCGTGTCGGCCCGTCGTCAAACAACGCACCAATCGCATTATAGAGAGTTGAGAGAGGAGAGTTTAGAGTTGAGAGAGTTTAGAGTTGAGAGAGGTTAGAGTTTAGAGAGAAGGGATGACGTGTTTATAAAAATAAAGAAGAGGAGCTGCGGGGCTCCTCTTTTACTTTAATATTGTTCGTTAACGTTCGGGAAATCAGTTGATTTTACATCCGCAACGTATTGATTAATCGCATTGGTCATGATGGTGTGCAGGTCGGCGTATTGACGCAGGAACTTGGGTTTGAAACCTGGGTTTTTGCCCAATAAATCGTCAACCACGAGCACTTGTCCGTCGGCTTGTCCGCCGCCAATGCCAATGATGGGGATGTTTACCTGCTGCATGACTTTTTGCGTGAGCGTTGCAGGTATTTTCTCAACCACGATAGCAAAGCAACCTGCGGCTTCAAGCGCTTTTGCGTCGTCGATAAGTTTTTGAGCTTCAGCTTCTTCCTTGGCTCTGACGGAGTAATTGCCGAATACGTTGATGCTTTGTGGCGTTAAGCCTAAGTGGCCCATCACGGGTATGCCTGCCGCGATGATGCGCTTCACGGTGTCGATAATCTCAGCGCCGCCTTCAAGCTTCACGCCGTCGGCTCCCGATTCCTTCATGATCTTAACGGCATTCCTAACACCGTCTTCGGTTGAAATTTGGTATGAACCGAAGGGCATGTCGCACACCACGAATGCGCGCTTCACGCCGCGCACCACGCACTTGGCGTGATAAATCATTTCATCTACCGTGATGGGAAGGGTAGTGGCGTGGCCCGCCATGACGTTTGCCGCGCTGTCGCCCACAAGGATAATGTCGATGCCCGCCTCGTCCACAATTCTTGCGGTGCCGAAGTCGTAGCTGGTGAGCATTGCTATTTTTTGTCCCTCCTGCTTCATTTTACGCAGGGTGCCTGTGGTGATTTTCTTTTGGTCTTCAACTAAATATGCTGCCATAATCTTTTTATTTTAAATGTTTTTCAATTGCGAAATTAACTCTTTCAATTCAGTGCGAGTTCTATTTTTTCAAATAAAATACTTTTAAATGTTTTGTACTTTGAAATCTTTTCAGCAAATTTGCATAATGAATACACTTTTGAAAATTTTGGATTACATTTTTATAACAAATTCATAGTTCATAATGCCTATGGAAACGACAAATCAAAACCTCAGTGGTCTTCAAAAAGAACACTTCCAAAAAGTTATTAACGGCAAGGAGGTTGACCTCTTCATCCTTACCAATGCCAATGGCATGGAAGTAGCTGTAACCAACTACGGCGGTTCGTTAGTTGCGATCATGGTGCCCGACAAGAATGGCGTTTACGCTAACGTTATTCAAGGTCATGATAATATCGATGATTGCATTGCGTCGCCCGAGCCCTTCCTTTCAACGCTTGTTGGCCGTTATGGCAACCGCATTTGCAAGGGTAAGTTCACGCTCAATGGCAAGGAATATCATTTGGCCATCAACAATGGTCCTAACCACCTTCATGGCGGTCCTACAGGTTTCCATGCACGCGTTTGGGATGCTGAACAAATAAACAAACAATGCGTTGTATTGCGCTACATTTCAGCATATTATGAAGAAGGATTCCCTGGTGAACTTTCAATGACCGTGATGTACACCCTTACCGACGATAACGAAATCGTGATCGATTATAAGGGCACAACAAACAAGAAGACGGTTGTGAACATGACCAGCCACGGCTTCTTCTCGCTCTCAGGTATTGGCAACCCCACGCCTTCGGCAATGAACAACATCTGCACGATCAATGCAGACTTCTACATCCCCATCGATGAAAATTGCATTCCAACGGGCGAAATCCGTAGCGTGAAGGGCACACCCTTCGACTTCACCGAACCTCACGTAGTGGGCGAACGCATTGACGACCCCAACGATGAGCAAATCAAGAATGGTGCTGGCTACGACCACTGCTATGTGCTCAATAAGAAAGAACCCGGCGAACTCTCGTTTGCGGCTAAGATTGTAGAGCCCAACAGCGGCCGCTGGATGGAAGTTTACACCACTGAACCCGGTGTGCAATTCTATAGCGACAACTGGGCAGATGGCTATAAGGGCCAGCATGGTGCAACGTTCGGCAAGCGCAGCGGTCTTTGCTTCGAAGCGCAACACTTCCCCGACAGCCCCAACCGTCCTTACTTCCCACCCGTGGTGTTGAAGCCAGGCGAGGTTTACACTCAAAAGACTATCTATAAGTTTGGTGCTGAATAAGTTAGCGCCGCGTAACATTGCCGTGAGGACCCCAAAAATCCTTGCTGCAATGTTACTCATATAGAAACATTTTAGCGAAAATCTATTTATCAATAATTATTAATTAATCCAAAATCAAAAAAAACAAATGAGTAATCAAGCAAAGCAATGGGGAGCCATCATCGTGATGATTGCGCTCTTCGCAATGATTGCCTTCGTGACAAACCTCTGTACACCAATGGCAACCATCATCAAGAATCAGGGCGAAATTTCTAACGTACTCGCTCAGATTGGTAACTATGGCAACTTCGTGGCATATCTTATCATGGGTATTCCTGCAGGTATGCTTATCGCAAAGTTCGGTTACAAGAAGACTGCTCTTATCGGTCTTGTTGTAGGTGCTGTTGGTATTCTTATTCAGTGGTTCAGCGGTCAGCTCGACGCTCAGGCTAACCTCGGTCTCGTGTTCACAGTTTACCTTATCGGTGCTTTCATCGCAGGTCTTTGTATGTGTATCCTCAACTGCGTTGTTAACCCTATGCTCAACCTCCTCGGTGGTGGTGGTAACACTGGTAACCAGTTGATTCAGATCGGTGGTGTGTTCAACTCTTCAGCAGCTGTAGCTTGCTACATCCTCATGGGTGCGCTTATCTCAGACGCTACTAAGGCTAAGATTGCTGACGCAACTCCAGCCCTCATGATCGCGCTTGCTATCTTCGTGATTGCATTCATCGTGATCCTCTTCACTAAGATTGACGAACCCGAACAAGCTCCCGTTCGCGTTGACCTCATCAAGGGTGCTATGAGCCACAAGCACTTTGCGCTCGGTACGCTCGCTATCTTCCTTTACATGGGTATTGAAGTAGGTGTGCCCAACTTCGTGATGCAATATCTTATTGCTGACGGTATCCCCGCTGGTGTTGTAGGTATGCTCGTTGCGGTATATTGGTTCATGATGCTCATCGGCCGTTTGGTAGGTGCTTCAATTGGTGGCAAGATCAGTGCACGCGCTATGATCGTAACTGTATCTTCAGTTACTATCGCGCTCACACTCTTCGGTATGTTCGCGCCAACTGACATCCTCGTTTCATTCCCTGGCGTTGACTGGGGTAAACTCGAAGTAATCTGGCAAGAAATTCCTGTAGGTATCTTCGCATTCTTCCTCATCGGTCTTTGCACATCTGTAATGTGGGGTGCTATCTTCAACATGGCTGTAGAAGGTCTTGGCAAGTACACTGCTATCGCTTCAGGTATCTTCATGACAATGGTATTCGGTTGCGCTGTAATGATGTTCATCCAAGCTTCAGTTGCCGACGCTACTGACTACATCACAAGCTTCTGGGTAGTTGTAGGTTGCGCTGCATACCTCCTTTACTACGCGCTCATCGGTAGCCGTGTTACAAAGCGTTCTGAATAATCGAATTTAAGACTTTAGGTTATTAGGTTATAGAGGTTTTCGCAAGATTATCTCATAACCTAATTACCTCAATTATTAACATATTTAATACCTATAAATAACTATGAAACTTACAATCGACGACGTTCGCAGCCGCTTCATCAAGCACTTCGACGGCACAACTGGTTCTGTTTACGCTTCACCCGGTCGTATCAACCTCATCGGTGAACACACTGACTATAACAACGGTTTCGTTTTCCCCGGTGCAGTAGAGCAGGGTATGATCGCTGAAATCAAGCCTAACGGCACTCGCAACGTTCACGCTTACTCAATCGACCTCAAGGACTACGTAGAATTCAACCTCGACGACGAAGCAGGTCCTAAGGCTACTTGGGCACGCTACATCTATGGCGTTTGCCGCGAAATGATGGCACTCGGTGTTCCCGTTGAAGGTTTCAACACAGCATTTGCTGGCGACGTGCCCCTCGGTGCTGGTATGTCTTCATCTGCTGCTCTTGAAAGTACTTACGCTTTCGCGCTCAACGATCTTTGGGGCGACAACAAGATTGAAAAGATGGAACTTGCTCGCGTTGGTCAACGCACAGAACACAAGTACGTGGGTTGCAACTGCGGTATCATGGACCAATTCGCATCGGTTCACGGTAAGAAGGGTAGCCTCATGCGTCTTGACTGCCGTAGCGGTGAATTCGAATACTTCCCCTGGAATCCTAAGGGCTATCAGCTCATCCTCGTTAACAGCTGCGTGAAGCACGAACTCGCTGGTTCACCCTACAACGAACGTCGCCTCCAATGCGAACACGTTGCAGAAATCATCGCTAAGAAGCACCCTGAAGTAACTTCACTCCGCGATGCTAACTACGACATGCTCGAAGAAGTTAAGGCTGAAATCACTGCCGACGAATACAAGCGCGCTCGCTACGTGATTGGCGAAGTTGTACGCGTGCTCACAGTGTGCGACGCTCTCCAAAAGGACGACTACGAAACAGTAGGCCAAATGATGTACGAAACTCACTACGGTCTTTCTAAGGAATACGAAGTAAGCTGCGAAGAACTCGACTTCCTCAACGAAATCGCTAAGGAAGAAGGCGTAACTGGTTCACGCATCATGGGTGGTGGCTTCGGTGGTTGCACCATCAACCTCATTGCCGACGAACACGTAGACAACATCAAGAAGGTTGTTGTTGAAAAGTTCGAAGCTAAGTACGGCAAGAAGCCTATCGTCATCGACGTAGTTATCGGCGACGGTTCACGCAAGCTCTGCTAATTTACCAAACCACTTATACGACAAAAGGATGTGCCCCCAGGACACATCCTTTTATTTTTATTGTTATACCCATTTTTCACTCCGCGACGCCTCGTTGAAAAAAACCTTAACCTTTTTTAAATTCCAGAACGGTTTTTTCAAAAAAGGTCTAACTTCTTTTCTCGCATGCGTTTTGTTTTACCAAGCGGCTTAGATTGTCTACAATAGTAGGCACCAACTCTGCAATACAAGTGAATGTACACACGGTTGCGCATTTGGAAATTATCTTTTCTCATGACTTTTGGAGAGGAATCGTACATTTTGAATGATATTTTCAACACAATCAGGGTCTTGTGGATAGGTTCCAGGAAAAGAAATAAACCAGTCGTATGCGGGTTTGGCTTCATCTAATGTAGGAGCAGACAAATCCATCGCTTCTAAATAAATCCCAATTCTACGCATGAATTCTTCTTCAAAGTCTGTACTTACGATTTCAGGAATACCTATTGTCAATACTATCTCATAGATAGGTTTGTAATAGATATTTGTCGAA
>JAGBYN010000144.1 GCA_017628775.1 Bacteroidaceae bacterium
AACAACCTACCATGTAGTGGAGAAGGTAATCAAGGAGAATAACCTCGATGTAAAGCTCTCGAAAGTGGATGACATTATGGAGATGATGAGTTACAACATCCTCTCTACACCAGCTGTTGTGATAAATGGCGAAGTGAAAATCAAGGGGCGTGTGCCAAGCGAAAACGAGGTAAAGGAACTCTTGGGCTTATGATACAGCAGTTTGCAGACTGGTTGGTGTACGGCATCTTCGGTATAGATGCTGCCAGACCATTGGGAATAGCAGTCAATTTCTTCTTCTACGATACGATAAAGATTGTCCTGCTGCTCTTCACCATCAGTTTGGTAATGGGCATCATCAATGCCTATTTCCCCATTGAGCGACTGAGGCAATACCTCACCACCCACAAACTCTATGGCTTGGATTACTTCCTCGCAGCACTGTTCGGTGGCATTACTCCGTTCTGCTCCTGCTCGTCAGTGCCGTTGTTCATCGGCTTTGTCAAGGGTGGTATTCCATTGGGTGTTACGCTTGCCTTCCTTATCGCTTCGCCATTGGTCAGCGAGGTGGCGATTGCCATGTTTCTCGGATCGTTTGGTTGGAAAGTAACGCTTGTCTATGCGGTTAGCGGTACGGTGTTGTCGATGATTGCAGGCTATATCTTGGGCAAAATGCGGCTTGAACGCTATTTGAGTGATTGGGTGAAGAACGCACAACTGCAATCCAATGCCCAGAGCGAACAATGGGAGGCTGAGAAAACGCCTTTCTTGAAGCGTTTGCCAGCTATCGCAAAAGAGTCCTGGGGCATTGTGCGTGGCGTGTTGCTCTACATCATCATCGGTATCGGCATAGGTGCTGCCATGCACGGCTATGTGCCCGAGGGATTTTTTGAGCAATACCTGTCGGCCGAGAATTGGTGGGGCGTACCTTTGGCGGTTATCCTTGCAGTACCTATGTATGCCAACCCAGCGAGTGTCGTTCCCGTCATTGAGGTGTTTGTGGCAAAGGGCATTCCACTCGGAACGGCCATTGCCTTTATGATGGCGATTATCGGTTTGTCGATTCCCGAAGCCACAATGCTTAAGAAGGTGATGACTTGGCGCTTGATAGGCATCTTCTTCGGGGTGGTGACAATGTTGATTATTATTTCAGGTTATTTATTTAATTGGATTTTATGAAAGTATTGATTTTATGCACAGGCAATAGTTGCCGCAGCCAGATGGCACACGGCTTTTTGCAATCATTTGATAAGAATTTAGAAGTACACTCGGCTGGAACAAAGCCTTCCTCGAAGGTGAATCCGAGAGCCGTAGAAGTGATGAAAGAGGTGGCTATCGACCTGACAGAACATTATCCCAAGCACGTGGAAAACTACTTGAACGATGAGTGGGACTATGTGATTACCGTCTGTGGAGGAGCCAAAGAGAGTTGCCCCATGTTCGTGGGGAATGTAAGACACAGACTTCACATCGGCTTCGACGACCCATCGGATGCTGTGGGTACAGATGAATTTGTGATGAGCGAGTTCCGCAGGGTAAGGGATGAAATCAAGCAAAGGTTCGCTGAATTTTACATCACTCAAATACAGAAGAGAGAGATTCCTAAGTGCTCTTGTGGAATTTGTTAAGTGTAATGCCGCCCCGCCAAAATTTTACTGTGGCGGGGCGGCATATTTTATAGTTTCACCCCTCGATTTTGTCTTATGCTTGTCGGTAATCCCAACGCTTCCATAAATTAATCCTTCGTATATCTGAACGAGGTGTTGAACGAAATATTTCTATTAAATATTTGCTGGCCAAAAGAAAAATATGACATCATTCTTTGGCTTACAGAAATTATATGTTTGTGACACTCAGGTGATACTATTTTCTTTTCTCTGCAAATTCATGTTCACTGAAAGTATGGCCAACATACAGATATAAAGGCGAATACAATCGTATTGCTATTACTTATAATATTGTAGCTGAAATCCCCAAAAACGAAGTCTGAAACAATATGAAAACAAATGCGTTTTGCTGGTGTGAAGATTCATTTTCTTCGTCAACCTGCAAAGCGCATTGTTGTTTTGCTAAATCAGCATAGCTCACATACGAATATCGAGAGTGCGTGAAGATGAAAAAGCGATGAGGAAAGTATACACTCTGAGCCCTCTTTTAATACCATTAGGTGACTTTTATTGATTTGTGGTGTCGTGTTTTACCATCTCTAATTTTGTTATGTCGTATCCACGATGCTCAATTCGCTGTAGCAAGTTTGTTAATAACTCTTTAGTCATTTCGGGATAACGGTATAATATCCATAGATAGTCGCTACTGCTACTGCCTACTACGGCATATGAATATTCGGCTTCGTCTAATTCTAAAATGTAGTAGTCGGAGTAGAACCACAAGAAGAAACTAACGCGCAGTTGTCCAGGGTTGTTTTTCGCATCAGGAGCGAATGCTTTGCCTCGCGCTATGGAGCGTTTGCCTTTTTTGAAACCTTCGTTGATAATTTCTATTTTTCCATTTGGCAGTAGTGTGTAGGTTGTCATGACATTGTCCATGCCGCGTTCGAAACGGTGGTCGAAGCGTGCTATTTCATACCATTTGCCCATGTAGCGCATCACGTCAAGACTTTTTACCGTTGAGGTGTTTAGCGTTTTTGTTGGATTGTTTGTGGTAGCTGCTTCGTACATTGTGCACCCGCATATTGGGATTAATGCCATTAGCAGCATGTTTAGGTGGAGGGTAAGTGTTTTCATAGTGATTTTAATAGATTAGTGTTAATGCCTCGAGGTTCTTGTGCTGCAAATGTATTGTGGTTTTAGGTGTTGAGTGAAATCTGAAGCGTTAATAGTACTTAATTTTAAATGATTTAACCTTTAAAGTTGGTTCCTTAAATTCGCTTATCGTTTGAGGGTCTTACACAGCTTAAGAGGGTGTGCCGAAATTTTGCATTTTCGACACACCCTCTTAAAAAATGAATGGTTTTATAATTTCGCTTAAGCAGTGAATGCGGTTTTTATTCCCAACCTAAGGCACTTGCTCCGAGCACTGCAGCTTCGCTGCCATTGAGGGTAGAGATGAGCAATTTTGCTTTGTCTTTGTAAACAAAGAGTACGTTTTCGTCGTATGCCTTGCGCAGGGGCTCCATCAAATATTCACCAGCCTTGGTGAGACCCCCGAAGAATACAAAGGCTTCGGGCGAACTGAATGCTGCAAAATCAGCACATGCTTCACCCAGACGGCGACCTGTTTCTTCAAAGATTTGCAATGCCAGTTTATCGCCTGCTTCAGCAGCTACAAACACGTCGTAGGAAGTGATTTCTTCTTCCTTAATGTCGCGCAACTTGCTGGGCTCGGTGTTGTTGGCCAGGACCTGGCGCGCTGTGCGTGCCACACCTGTTGCTGAACAATAGGTTTCCAAACACCCCTTGCGACCACAACCGCATTGACGAGCTTCGGGCGAACGGTCAACAATAACATGGCCCAATTCGCCAGCAAAACCATCGGAGCCATAAACGACGCGACCATCGCATACGATACCAGAACCAACACCTGTGCCTAAGGTAATCATGATGAAGTTCTTCATGCCACGCGCCGCACCATAGGTCATTTCGCCCATTGCTGCAGCATTGGCGTCGTTGGTGACGCGAACGGGAACGCCTAAGGCTTCGCTAAATAATTTTGCGATGGGCACAATACCCTTCCATTCCAGGTTTGCAGCGTTGTCGATGGTTCCGGTATAGTAATTAGCGTTTGGCGCACCAATACCCATACCCTTGATGTTTTCAATACCGCCCACAAGGTCAATAGCAGGTTGAAGGGCTTCTACGGCTGTTGCCACATATTCTTCAACGTTCTTGTAACCGCGTGTCTTAATCACTGTTTGCGCCTTGATAATACCGCGTGCGTCAACAACACCGAACACTGAATTCGTACCGCCCATATCAAGACCAATAACATAAGGCTTTTCTAAAGCTTTTGTTTCCATCGTTATTATAGATTATAGTTTTGTTAATTCAAAAGTCAAAAATACATATTTTTACTTAATTACAACAAATATGTAACCCAAAAATTGCAGAAATGGTGTTTCTTTTGCGTTATTTGGGTCGCAAATCATGGTTTAATGGAATTTCAAACCCTTTTAGTGGGCGCATTGATGATCGCCATCGTGCGCAGAGCATGCCACGCCTGAGTCAAATATAAATCCAGAGAGATAGGCGCTGATCAAGTCCGTGACCTTGCCTTGGCACCCTCTAATGACCTTAATGCCATGAGCCGTGAGCTTTTGATTGGCACCTTCGCCCATACTGCCTGCCAGCATGACTTCTACACCCAGCGCTTGAAGGTCTTTCGCGATGCCGGATTTGCAACCGCAACCTTTTGGGGAGGGGAGTTCTTCAAACTTGATGATTTGTTGGTCTTCGATTGTAAAAATGGAATAGTGGTCGCAATGTCCAAAATGATTATCGACTTGACCATCGCGGGTGGGTACTGCTATTTTCATTATTTTGTTATGTTTTATATATTATGTGAATCAGGAGTTGAAATTACGAACCTAATATCAGTAAAACTTTCCTATACCTAAATTAGGGGAGATAGGAACGGCCTGAAGGGCCAACCATCCATCCGCCCAGGGCAGAGCGACGAAGGAGCGACACCCTGGGTTTATACGGCCGCATGGCTTCCGCTCTGTAAGAGCAAAAGCAAAAAGGTGAGAGAATGATGAAAATTTATTTTCAATCATTTCCGAACCGCCCAGCTTTCGTGAA
>JAGBYN010000145.1 GCA_017628775.1 Bacteroidaceae bacterium
GGAGAACAGATTTTGCGCAAGATTATCGAACCCTGGCAAGGCAAAATCATCTTGATAGATGTGTGGCGCACTTGGTGTGGTCCTTGTAAGTAAGCCATGAAGCACAGTCAGGAACTTTACGAACGCATGAAGCCTTACGACATGTTCTTCCTCTACAAGGCCAATAACTCTAACGAAACTTCGTGGAAGAATGACATCAACGAGAACAACGTAACGGGCGAAAACGTGGGGCATGTCAATTTGCCCGCTGACCAACAAAGCGCTGTCGAAGACTTCTTGAAAGTCAACTCCTATCCCTCTTATTTCCTCATTGACCGCGAAGGCCACCTCTTAGAAGTAAATGCCGACCCGCGCAATCTTGACCAATTTGAAGAGTTGGTGAAGCAGGTGGGAAAGTAGAGAATAGAGTACAGATGACAGAGTACAGAGTACAACTGCCATGCGGGATGTTTAATCCGGATGGTCTTTCTTAAAACCTCAAAACCTAAAAACCTCAAAACCTAAAATATGAAGAACTCAGTAATTGCACTATTCGTTTTATTTACCCTTGTCATGCCAATGATGGCTTCAGAACTAAGTCCACAGGTGGAACGTTATCCCAAGAAAGAATTGAGAGGTGAGCATCGTCCAAGAACAATGCATCGTAAGGACTTCAAGATGATGTGTGAGGTTGTGAAGGACGCCTCGTTTAGTGACAAGAAGATTGGCGTCATCAAGGTGGCTTGCATCAGCAGTTACTTTGATAGCAAGCAGTGTGCAAAACTCCTCGCTTTGTTTTCCTTTGATAATGATAAGTTGGAAGCATTAAAAGTTCTTGCACCCCGAATTGTGGATGTCAATCCCAAGGAGATTCTGAAGCAATTCACTTTCTCCTCCAACAAGGATAAGGCCTTAGATATTTTATCGGAAAGATAAACAGATTCCATATTATAAATTGCAGTTAAAGATAACATCCCCCAGCGGAACTTGTATGAATCATACATTCCGCTGGGGGCTATATTTTATAAAGAAGCGATGCTACCTTCACGCAGGAATTAAGTTTTATTATACTTCCCGTTAAGGTTATTTATGACAAACTGTTAGCACCAACCGTTTTGCGCACCATACCTTTGCAACGTCTTAAAAAACTTATGCTATGAAAAAGATTGTTTTAGGAGTCGTTGCTATGAGCAATGCAATTGTCGGAATGGCCTGCACGGGTATTTCGCTTACTGCCAAGGATGGAAGTTACATTCAAGCGCGCACCATTGAGGGGGCGCAAATGGATTTGCCGGGGATGTATGTTGTGATCCCTCGTGGTGAGGAGTTGCAATCCTTTACGCCCATGGATGCTAACGGCATGAAGTTCGTGGCGAAATATGGTGTCGTTGGACTTTCCGTAGTGCGCGAAGAATTTATTGCCGAGGGGATTAACGAAAAGGGGTTGTCCACAGGACTCTTCTTCTTTCCCCACTACGGCAGTTACCAACCTTTTGAAGAAGGTTTGAGAGAGAAAACCATTGGCGACCTGCAACTGAACCAATGGATGCTCACCCAATTTGCTACGGTGGATGAAGTCATTACTGCCATTCAGTCGGGCGAACTGCGCATTGTGGGGTTAGACAATGAGGCGGTGGTGCACTGGCGAATTGGTGACGCAAGTGGGCGTCAGGTAGTGCTTGAAATTATGGACGGAGTGCCTCATTTTTATGAAAACACGGTGGGCGTAATCACTAATGCGCCCGATTTTCAGTGGCACCTTACCAATCTAAACAATTATGTGAACCTCTTTCCCGGAGATGCCCAGCGCCAAATCTTAGGCAAGCAGGAACTTTTCCCCATGGGCGGCAATAGTGGTTTCCTTGGGTTGCCCGGAGATGCCACTCCCCCTTCGCGCTTTGTGCGTGCCGCCTTCTATCGCGCCACAGCGCCCCAATTAGATGACGCTTTCAGCACGGTGAAACAATGTTTTCACATTCTCAACAACTTTGACCTTCCCATCGGAACGGAACACCCGCAAGGGGCAGCGCCTGACATTCCCAGCGCCACGCATTGGACTTCTGTAATTGACTTGACACACCGCAAAGTGTATTTCAAAACGGCTTACAACAACACCATTCGGTGCATCGAATTGGCGAAGATTGACTTCACTAAAGTAAAGTATCAGGCGCACCCCTTTGACAAAGTGAAGGAACAACCCGTGGAGCGGATTGTGATTAAGTAAGGAAAATAATTATTGCTGTCCGGTAAACTTTGAAACGCATGGATCTTTCGGATGCGTTCGATACGCTCTACATTTGATGCGAGCGTTTTCCACAAGAGGCTGTGCTGTTACCTATTACTGGTGATTGGTCATACATATCAACCACCAATATATATATCGGCTATCAAAAAAATAATGAGGGTGTGCCTGCGGGACACACCCTCATTCAATATAAATCTCCTTATTTTGAATGTCTATATTTCCCTAATTCTCTTGCACGTTATCCGATTTTAGTAATTTACCCTGATACTCACCTGTAAGGGTGCGCATGAATGCAACGATAGCTGCCACTTCGGATTCGTTAAGCGTTATGTCACACTGATAAAGTGCCATATCGCGTACAGCCTCTTCCATGGTCGCACGAGTGCCGTCATGATAATAAGGCCATGTGAGTTCAATGTTACGCAACCCCGGCACCTTGAAGCGATGACGGTCACGCTCGGCCTTAGTCTGCTTGTAGCGACCGTTGTCTTCCTCAGTAAGTTCCGTGCCTCGTGCGTCAAAATAATGGTGTCGCAATCCCATAAGCTCGTAGGATTCGCCACCCAAATTTGCACCCACGTGGCATGTGGCACCACTGTTCGTCTTAAACCCCTCGTAACCAGGAACTTCAGCAGCATTGAGCGCCTCATTGTCGCCC
>JAGBYN010000146.1 GCA_017628775.1 Bacteroidaceae bacterium
AAATATTTTACCTGGTAGGACGATTGTTTTTTCTTTACTACAACAAAAGTAAAAAACAATCTCGGCTTATGCTCTTTGTTAGAGTTTTTTTGTTTGTCTTTTTATTGGCTTCGCCAATTGTGGGACAAACTTAGTGTTACTGAGCGGAGACACCTTCGGCGTCTTGCCGTTCCAGCCTCGTTGTTAATTTAGGGTAAAGGGATACTTTACTGATGTAATTCCTACTGCTGATTCGCATTAACCGCTAATCGCACTCTGTTCTCTGTTCTCTGTTCTCTGTTTTTTATTCTCTGCACTTTGTTCTCTCATAGATAGAATTATGTTAAAATCCCTTTTAAAAGATACAGTTATTTATGGCTTGTCGAGCATTGTTGGGCGTTTCCTTAACTACTTGCTCGTGCCCCTCTATACCGCTAAAATTGCGGCAGCTTCAGGCGGTTATGGTGTGATTTCCGAAGTGTATAGCTACGTAGCATTGATGCTTGTGCTCCTCACCTTCGGTATGGAGACGGCATTTTTCCGTTTTGTGAATAAGGAGCATGAAAATCCGATGCGCGTGTACAACACGACACTATCGGCCGTTGGTATTGTGGGGGTGTCTTTCGTTGCTTTGGTGTTGTTGTTCCTTTCGCCTATTTCTGATTTGCTGAATTACGCTCAACATCCGGAATATATTGCCATGATGGCCGTGTGTGTGGCGATTGATGCCTTTCAATGTATCCTCTTTGCCTATTTACGCTATCAAAAGAAAGCCATTAAATTTGCCAGTTTAAAACTCCTCTTTATCGTACTTAATATCCTGGGCAATGTATTGTATTTTGTAGTTTTGCCCCAGTTTATGAGTTTTACGATAGATGTTGGTGCTGTGTTTGCCATCAATGTGCTTTGTACCACCCTTATCACCTTCTGTTTTTATAAAGAGTTGCGAGGATTCCGTTTTCAGCTTGATTCCCAACTCCTTCGTCAAATGCTCAAGTATTCTTGGCCCATCTTGGTGCTTGGTATTGCAGGCATACTCAATCAAACTGCTGATAAGATGCTGTATTGTCATCTTGTGGAAGGCGAAGCAGGAAAGGTTCAACTTGGTATTTACAGTGCGTGTGTGAAGATTGCCATGATTATGGCGATGATCACGCAAGCTTTTCGCTATGCCTACGAACCGATTGTGTTTGGACGTGGTGGAACTCAAGATATGGGTAAGGCCATGAAATTCTTCCTGATTTTCACGCTTTTCGCCTTCACCATTGTTATAGCCTATTTAGATTTGTTTAAGTACATTATTGCCCCAGATTATTGGGAAGGCTTGCAGGTTGTGCCCATTGTGATGGTAGCTGAAATTATGATGGGTGTGTACTTCAATCTCTCCTTCTGGTATAAACTGATCGACAAAACCATTTGGGGTGCTTGGTTTTCAGGCGCAGGTTGTTTGGTGCTGATTGGTGTGAATGTGGTGTTTGTTCCCATCTATGGTTTCATGGCTTGTGCCTGGGCCGGTGTGGCTGGTTATGGCATAGCTATGTTGCTCAGTTACTTCTTTGGGCAGAAATATTATCCAATCACCTATCCCCTCAAGCAGATTGCCGTTTACGTCGCTATCACTATCTTGTTTTATGTGGTGATGCAAGTCACACCCCACTTTGTTGAACACGCATGGTTGCAATTAGGTATCAATACCTGCTGCGTTTTAGCCTTTGCAGGACATATTGGCTATCATGAATTTATTAAACGAAAAATATGATTCACACTTTAACCAACGGACTTCGCATTATCTATGAACCGCGCCCTGGTGCACAAGTCGTTTATTGCGGTATTGTGGTGGCTTCGGGTACGCGCCATGAAGATGCGGATGATAGTGGGATGGCGCATTTCATAGAACACATGACCTTTAAAGGTACGCAGCGCCGCCGTTCATGCCATATTACCAATTGCTTAGAGCGGGTAGGGGGGGATTTAAATGCCTCCACCAGTAAGCAAGAAACGGTGTATACCGCTACGGTGTTGCGCAAAGACATTGCGCGTGCCATCGATTTACTTGCTGATATGGTATTTTACAGCACCTATCCCCAAGCAGAAATTGATCGTGAGGTAGAAGTGATTTGCGATGAAATCGACAGTTATTTGGATTCGCCAGCCGAGTTAATCTTTGATGAGTTTGAATCCATGCTTTTCGATAATCACCCCCTTGGACGCGATATCTTGGGGCAAGCCCAACGCCTCCGCTCCTACACCACAGCCGATGCTCAGCGCTTTGCACAAAAGTACTATGTACCCGCCAATTGTGCGTTCTACATTTACGGTGATGTTAATTTTAATCAAGTTGTACGCATGATAGAACGTGCCACGGTAGATGTGCCATCAGGTACGTGCCCCGAAAAGCAAGTGGTGCCACATGTTTATGTGCCCTCGAAGCGCGAAGTGTCTAAGCAAACGCACCAGGCCCATGTGATGCTCGGCGCGCCAACCTTTGGTGCCGACGACGACCGCCGCTTTGCCATGCTCTTGCTAAATAATATATTGGGCGGACCGGGCATGAACTCACGACTCAATACCACTGTGCGCGAAAAAGCTGGATTGGTGTATTCCATAGACAGTTACTTGAATACCTATCCCGATTGTGGATTCTGGAACGTGTACTTCGGGTGCGACCCCAAGGACGTGAACCGTTGCATGAAACTCGTGGTGCGTGAACTTGAAAAGCTGATGACCAAACCTTTAAGTGCACAGCAATTGCGTGCCGCCAAACAACAACTGATCGGTCAAATCGGTATTTCATGCGACAGCAGCGAGGGCTATGCCCTGGCCTTAGGCAAAACATTTGCCCATTACGGCGTGCACCGCGATGTGCAGAATATTTGCAAAGAAGTAGAAGCCATTACGCCAGAACTGCTCCAAAAAGTGGCGCAAGAAGTGTACGACCCCAAACGTTTAACGATTTTGATTTATCGATAAGAGGGAGGGGAGAGTTCTGAGGGGGTCTGAGAAGTAACTATCCGGACGGCTCTTCTTGAACTTTTTGAACTACATCAACCATTCAGAACTTCTTGAACCTCATATCTACTTTTTGAACTTCCTCTCCACTTCTTGAACTTTTTGAACTATTGAACTCTGTCAGAACTTCTTACCCTTTCTCCTTTTCCCCATGCATCCCCTCCATCTCTTTGCCCATTGCCCCTGTTGTGGTGCAGCTACTTTTACAGAGCATGATGAACGTTCAAAGCGATGTTCAGCGTGCGGTTTTGTGTTTTATCATAATGCTTCGGCTGCCACAGTGGCAGTGATTGTGAATTCAAAGCGTGAAGTGCTTGTGGCGCGGCGTGCCATGGAACCCGCAAAAGGTATGCTCGACCTACCTGGCGGTTTTGTGGATCCCGGCGAAACGCTTGAGCATGGTTGCATGAGAGAAGTAAAAGAAGAAACGGGTGCCGATGTGGTGTCGATGCGCTACCTTTTTTCAAACACCAATGTGTACCGCTTTTCAGGCTTTGATGTTCACACCACCGACGCCTTCTTTTTGTGTGAAATTGCCGATGAAACCGCAGTTTTTGGTGCCGACGATGCCGAGGATTTACGCTGGGTGCCCCTTATGGAACTTCAACCCGAAGCCTTTGGTATGGCCTCTATTCGTCAGAGCATTTCTCGAATCCAGGATAAATTGGTCTGCTTAGAAGGATAGGGCTATTACTAAAAAACTCAACTTTCGAGTTGCTGTTGAGTTAGGTTATGAGGTTGTCAGGTCGCTTCGCTTTAAGGTTATAAACGCTATTCTGAGCGTTATTTCCTTAAAAAAGTTAGCAAACCGAATGGCAATCCTTAAAACCTTATAACCTTAAACCTTAAAACCTAATAAGTTGAGTACTTGCGAAACTTCAGTAAAAAAAATAAAGTTTTTGCCCATCAGTGTTAAAAAATATCACTACTTTTGCAGAATTATTGACGAATATATTTGAAATATATTTATTTGACGAATAACATTTTAAAGACGAAAATCCGATGAACGTGATTACAAAAACTGTGACGCTTGCTGACGGACGTACCATCAGCATCGAAACAGGTAAACTCGCAAAGCAAGCAGACGGTAGCGTAATGCTCCGTATGAACAACACGATGTTGCTTGCTACCGTTTGTGGTGCCAAAGACGCTAACCCCGGCACCGATTTCATGCCGCTCCAATGCGACTATAAGGAAAAATACTCAGCAGCAGGTCGCTTCCCTGGTGGTTTCACTAAGCGTGAAGGTCGTGCCTCTGACTACGAAATCTTGACGAGCCGCCTCGTTGACCGTGCGCTCCGTCCCCTTTTCCCTGGCGACTACCACGCAGAAGTGTATGTAAACATCATCCTCTTCTCTGCCGATGGTGTTGATCAACCAGATGCCCTCGCAGGTTTTGCTGCTTCTGCAGCCCTCGCTTGTACAGACATCCCTTTCGAAGCGCCTATCTCTGAAGTACGCGTAGCGCGCATCAATGGCGAATACGTGATTAATCCTACCTTCGAACAAATGAAGGAAGCAGATATGGACCTCATGGTGGCTGCTACAATGGACAACATCATGATGGTGGAAGGTGAAATGGATGAAGTGCCCGAATCAGCCCTTCTCGAAGCGCTTAAGGCTGCTCACGAAGCGATCAAGCCCATGTGCCAACTCCAGTTGGACCTCATGAAGGAACTTGGTACAGACGTGAAGCGCGAATATTGCCACGAAGTGAACGACGAAGATCTTCGCAAGCAATGTCACGAAGAATGCTACCAAAAGTGCTACGACATCACTAAGAGCGCGCTTGAAAAGCACGCACGCCTCGAAGCTTTTGAAGCTGTTCGCGAAGCATTCAAGGAAGAATATGCTGCAGCACATGCAGAACTCACTGCTGAAGAACTCGAAGAAAAGAATGGCCTTATCGACCGCTACTACCACGATGTAGAAAAGGATGCTATGCGCCGTTGTATTCTCGACGAAGGTATCCGCCTCGATGGTCGTCAAACGACTGACATTCGTCCTATTTGGTGTGAAGTGGATCCCCTCCCAATGCCCCACGGATCTTCAATCTTTACGCGTGGTGAAACACAATCACTCTCTACTTGTACACTCGGTACAAAGCTTGATGAAAAGATGGTGGACGATGTGCTTGACAAGAGCTACCAACGTTTCCTCCTTCATTATAACTTCCCTCCATTCTCAACTGGTGAAGCAAAGGCACAACGCGGTATCGGTCGTCGTGAAATTGGTCACGGTCACCTTGCATGGCGAGGTTTGAAGGGCCAAATTCCTGCTGAATTCCCTTACACCGTACGCGTAGTGAGCGATATCCTTGAATCAAATGGTTCATCATCAATGGCTACAGTATGTGCTGGTACCCTCGCGCTTATGGACGCAGGTGTTCCTATGAAGGCACCCGTTAGTGGTATTGCTATGGGTTTGATCAAGAACCCTGGTGAAGACAAGTATGCCGTGCTTTCAGACATCCTTGGCGACGAAGACCACCTTGGTGATATGGACTTCAAGACCACAGGTACGCTCAAGGGGCTTACTGCAACACAGATGGACATCAAGTGCGATGGTCTTTCATACGAAATCCTTGAAAAGGCACTCGCACAAGCTAAAGCAGGACGTGAACACATCCTCTCTTGCATGATGGAAACAATGAGTGAACCACGTGCAGAACTCAAACCTCACGTGCCACGCATTGAAGCCTTCGATATTCCTAAGGAATTCATCGGTGCTGTTATCGGTCCTGGTGGTAAGATTATCCAAGGTATGCAAGAAGAAACAGGTGCTACAATCACCATTGAAGAAGTTGACGGCGTAGGTAAGATTCAAGTAAGCGGTCCTAACAAGGACAGCATTGAAGCTGCTATTGCTAAGATCAAGGCTATTGTTGCTGTACCCGAAGTAGGTGAGGTTTACAATGCTAAGGTTGTGAGCATCATGCCTTACGGTTGCTTCGTAGAATTCATGTCAGGTCGTGAAGGTTTGCTCCACATCTCTGAAATCTCTTGGAAGCGCCTTGAAAACGTTGAAGAAGCTGGACTCAAGGAAGGTGACAACATCACTGTGAAGCTCCTCGAAATTGATCCAAAGACAGGTAAGTATCGCCTTTCACACCGCGTGCTTGAAGAAAAGCCCGAAGGTTGGGAAGAACGTCCACGTCGTCCACGTCGCGAAAGCGCAGATGGCGAACGTCGTCCACGTCGTGAAAAGAGCGAACAATAAATAAAAGTCCCCCTCAATTGACATTTGTTGATTGAGGGGGGCTTTTTTATATACAAGGTTATAAGGTTTTAAGGTTATAAGGTTTTCCATTTGGTGTTATTGGTGTCCGGTAAACGTATTTAACTTATTGATACCTTGATGTTTCTACTTTTGTAAGTCCTCCTATAACAAACTATTACTGTCCGCTAAAACTTATCGAATCAGAAAAAAGAAAGGGCTGATCTCCGATTTTGGAGTTCAGCCCTTTTTGGTTATCTTTGAGTTACCACACTTAAAGGTTAACCATGAGCAAAAGTACACATTTTTTCGGACAG
>JAGBYN010000147.1 GCA_017628775.1 Bacteroidaceae bacterium
ACCACCATTGATTTCAGTCTGGATAACAGGTGCTGAATATACATAACCATCAAGAACGATTGCTACGCAACGCTTGAGGTTCTTACGTGTGATAGAAGCCCATTCACGACCACCTTGTGTTGTCATCGTCATAGAAACGATGGGGTTGTGGTATTGGTCGAAGTCGTCCTTAGCATCAGCGATGATGTCGCCAGCAAGTGCGGGTTGACCGTTAGTGGCCTTCAAAGCGTAGAGAGCAAAGAAGTTGCCTGATTCAGCCTTAACCGACCATGCGAGGTTAATACCCTTAGGCAAAGAAGCCTTAGCCTTTTCTGTTGCAAAAATCTTGTTCACAACAACAGTGTCTGTTGCACGTGCGTAACCCACAACACAACCTTGGTTGTAACCAGCAGGTTGGAGGTGTTGGTAGAGTGTAGTCGCAACAGTATCAACCATAACTTCGATTTGAGCTACAGTATTCAAAGCTGATTGAATTTCACCAATGTTGTATGTTTCCCAGAATTCGAGGTTTGCACTACCTTGGAGGAGGTTACGAACACGTTCGGGTTCCTTGATACCAGGCATTTCAACCATGATTTGACCTACCTGACCCTTACCGCGAAGGATTTGGATGTTGGGCTGAGCCACACCGAAGCGGTCGATACGTGAACGTACCACTTCATTAGAGTTTGCTACAGCAGCTTCAACTTCTTCGTTAAGTACTTTTTCTACTTGTGCGTCGGTTGAAGTGTAGGTGATGCCCTTTTCCTTGAGCTTAGTCGCAAAGATACCGCCCAATTTGTTTTCACCCTTAATGTTTTGGTATGCCTTAACGAAGAGCTCTACGAAGTCGCCCTTACCCTTGTCTGCACCTTGCTTTGCTTCTGCAATAGCTTGGAGCACTTCAGCATCCTTAGCATTTTCTTGACCTGCGAGATTCTTGATCACATCGGGTACGCTGACTTCGAGGATAACGTTCATACCGCCCTTTAAGTCAAGACCGAGACCAATTTGCATCTCTTCACATTCCTTCAAGGTCTTCCAGTTGAGGTAAACCTTTTCGTTACGCATAGAGTCGAGGTAGGCTGCACCTGCATCAACACCTTGTGCTGCAGTGATTTCAGCTGCCTTCTTGTTGTAATGGCTCGTTACGAATGAGAACGAGAAATAGAAGCAGCAAATCAAAGTCAACAACACTGCGATAACTTTTACAAATCCTTTGTTTTGCATTGTGTTTATAGTATTTATTATTGTTAATTTCAATGCCAAAATTCGCCCCTATAAGAGTGCAAGAAGCCTACAGGGACAATTTTCAACGTGCAAATATACAAGTTTTTTCTAAAACGAAACCTTTTACACCCCACAAATTGTTAAATTGAGATACGTATAGGTGGATAATTGACTAAAATTGAGATAAAAAAGTGGGATAACTTGTTGCAATCGTTTGGTATGGCCTGCTATGCAAGTGGCAGGCGTTTCAAAAATTCCCACATCACGATACCTGCCGTGACCGACACGTTGAGCGAGTGCTTCGTGCCATACTGAGGAATTTCAAGGGCATAATGCGAAGCATCAACCACCTCCTGCTTCACGCCCTTCACTTCATTGCCCAGCACCACGGCATATTTCTTTGTGGCATCGAGGGTTAAGTCGGGCAGCAACACGCTGTTGTGCACCTGCTCCACAGCAAAAACGATGTAGCCTTCGGCTTTGAGTTGCTCTACCGCCTCGAGCGTATCTGCCCAATACTGCCACGCCACACTATCCTCTGCGCCTAAAGCCGTTTTATGGATTTCGGGCGAGGGCGGACAAGCCGTAATGCCACAAAGATACACGCCTTGAAGGCGAAAAGCATCGGCCGTGCGAAATACGCTGCCCACGTTATGCAGACTGCGAACATTGTCGAGCACAACGACAAGGGGAAGTTTATCGGCCGCTTTGAAACTCTGAACGTCCATACGGCCCATTTCCTCAATAGTAAGTTTACGCATAGAATTCATCTAACAAAAGTTAAAGGGTCGGCAAAGTTACAATTTTTTACTAATTTTGCAGCAGATTTTGAAAGGTTTAAGCGATTAGGCTTCTTCCTCGCAAAAAGATTTAGTTTTACAGCTCTCTTCTTTTAAGGTTACCTTAATTATTCGAACAAAATCCCACCTATATATTATAAAACAGGATTTATGAAAAAACTTTACATAGAAACGTACGGCTGCCAGATGAATGTGGCCGACAGTGAAGTGGTGGCATCGATCATGCAAATGGCTGATTACGACACCTGTGAGTCGCTCGACGAGGCTGATGCCGTATTCCTCAACACGTGTTCCGTGCGCGACAATGCCGAACAGAAGATCGTTCACCGCCTCGAGGCCCTGAACGCCTTGAAGCGCAAGGGCAGAAAGCTCATCATCGGTGTGTTGGGCTGTATGGCTGAACGCGTTAAGGAAGAACTCATCACGGTGCATAAGGCCGACCTCGTGGCGGGTCCTGATGCTTACCTCTCCTTGCCCCACCTCATCGCACAGGCTGAGCTGGGCGAGAAAGCCATCGACGTAGAGTTATCGCTCACCGAGACCTATCGCGATGTTGTGCCTCAGCGCGTTCACGGCAATCACCTGTCAGGCTTTGTCAGCATCATGCGTGGATGCAATAACTTCTGCCACTATTGCATCGTGCCCTACACCCGCGGTCGCGAACGCTCAAGAGACATTGAAAGCATCCTCACTGAAGTCAAGGACCTTGAGGCACGTGGCTATAAGGAAGTGACGTTGCTCGGACAAAACGTGAACTCATACCGCTGGACGGCTAACGATAGCGACCAGGAAATTGCATTCCCTGAATTGTTGCGCCGAGTAGCGCGTGCCGTTCCGGGTATGCGTGTGCGCTTCACCACCTCGCACCCCAAGGACATGTCCGACGAAACGCTCCATGTCATTGCCGAAGAACCCAACGTGTGCAAACACATCCACTTGCCCGTACAAAGTGGATCGAACCGCGTACTTAAATTAATGAACCGCAAATACACCCGCGAGTGGTACCTCGACCGTGTGGCGGCCATTCGTCGCATCATCCCTGAATGCGGACTCTCCACCGACATTTTTGCCGGCTATAGCTCTGAAACAGAGGAGGACCACCAGGAATCGCTCTCGCTCATGCGCCTGTGTGCCTACGACTCTGCGTTTATGTTCAAGTACTCCGAACGCCCAGGCACCTTCGCTTCAAAGCATTACCCCGACGACATCGACGAAGCCACAAAGATCCGTCGCTTGGAAGAACTCATCGCCCTTCAAAACGAACTTTCTTTGGCTGCCAACCAAGCCTGTATTGGCAAGACCTACGAGGTGCTCATTGAAGGCACGTCAAAGCGTTCGCGCGAGCAACTCTTCGGACGCACCGAGCAAAACAAGGTTGTGGTGTTCAACCGTGGCGGCCATCACCCCGGACAAACCGTGAGCGTACGCATCACTGGCGCCTCATCTGCGACATTGCAGGGCGAATTGGTGTAACACTGGTAAGGACTTTCTAAACGACGCATCCCTATGGTAGCCAACAAGAAAAACCCCTTTGCGTACAAGGCTAAGGCCAGTGCCAAAAAGAAGGCAACAGGAAAACGCGTGGGCAAGTCAAAACCCGAAAAAGCCAATAACCAGCGCAATAGAATCATCAAATAAAAGAATGCGTCATGTCGTTTCAGGCAGGTTCTGTAATTTATTCAAACAGAGTTCTCGCCAACGCGTCGCTTTGACGTCAAAATGAGTTCTTGGATACCCACCATTATTATAAAGAACTATGGAAACAAACAGATTCTACCGTAAGTTTTGCAGAATAAGGGATGCCGTATATACCTTTGCCAAGCGCATGCCACTCCTGGGTACAGGGATTTATCTCATAGCCGTCGCACTGATGTGGAAGTACATTCTAACGTGTGAGTTCAACACAACGCAGTATATCTTGGCCGGGGCGTTTACGGCAATATTGCAATTAACTTACATTATACGCGCTAAGTTTCAGCAAAACAGATTTCTGAATATTGTGATGCAGATTCTCTTTTTCTGTTGCTGGTGGCCCACGGCCATAGTCGGAGCTGGGGGATATTCTTCCTTCAGAGCATTCTTCAGAGAGGATGGCGAGATTACAACCTTCCCCCTTTTTTTCATCATCAGTTACTTTTCATTCATATTTCTTCATGGTGCCATGGAGGCTTTTCATGAAAAGGGTGGGTATGATTGAGAGTTGAGAGATGAGAGTTGAGAGATGAGAGATAAGGTCATTAAGGTCTTTAAGGTCGCAAGGCTTGCGTTAATTTTTGAATCTCTAGAGTATCTAGAAATTCTAGAACATCTAGGACATCTAGAGCATCTAGAAAATCTATACTTCCTATAACTTCTATAGCCCCAATAAAAACTCAGCACGCAAGCAACAATCGTTGCCTGCGTGCTGAATTTTTATCCCCCCCTGCCTTAGAGCTGTTCGGGGTAAATGATAAGTAAGTTATTAGAAGAGAAATAGCGTTCTATCTGTTCTTCAAGATGGTCCATATAATTATGGCGCGAGAGCGTGCCCTTGCGGCTGACGATAAACACCACGAGGTGGTCGGGCTTCGTGTGGTTTGCCACATGAATGAAGTCGTGCCACTCACGATACTCCACGGGCTCAATCTTAATATTGAATTTCTTTTTGTTCCACACATTGCCAATTTCAGCAATCGTGCCTTTACCGCTATACACCTTTACGGGACATGCGATTTGCGATGCCAACTGAGCCACGCGCCTGCTCCACTGTTCAAAGCCGGGTTCAAACTCCGCCTTACGGGGCACCACAAGTTGAATCTTATTAATGGTGTTCAGCGGGATGTTATTGCGGTAAATCATCACCTGCTTGCGAATGGAGTGCAGCAAGTCGCTCGTCATTTGTCCGAGGTAGAGGTCGGTGAGGCGTGCCTTATGGTGCAAACCGAGCAAGAGGTCGGAGCATTGGTTTTCCATCATCGTGTGGTAAATCCCTGTAATGATATTCACCGACCATCGTGAGCGCGTTTGCAGTTCCACATGGGCAGCAGCAGCGATGCGTGCTGCAAAATCCAAATTCTTAAGCCCTTGTTGTCGGCGCGATTCATCATTATCAAGCACGATGTGGAGCGCCTCAATGGGTTCCTTCGTTTCGGTGCGTCGCAACATCAGCGCGGCATTAACCAGAGGCGCCACAGTGTCTGGATTTGAAAGGGCTATAAGGATTTTATCGGTGTCGTGCGAGGTTTTCAAACTCGTTTCCTGCTTGGTGAGCAACAAATGGCGGGCAGTGGTTTCGGTCACTATCGACGACACGATGCAGGTGGCGAGAATCAAAATCATGGCACCATTGAGCACATTCTCATCCAGCAAACGCGAGCCATCGGGCAGGATAATGCCATAACCCACGAGCACGATGGCAAGGGTGGCTGCAGCACGCGAGTTGGTGAGGCCGTAAATCAGTTTGCGGTCGCCCGACGTCATGTGAAAAATCTTTTGCGTGGCGAAGGCTGCCAGCCATTTTGTGGTGAGCGCCACCACAACCATAACGATTGAAACGATGATGGCATCCATATGCGTCAGCGCACGCAAGTTAATGAGCATCCCCACACCAATCAGGAAATAAGGGATGAACAGGGCGTTACCCACAAACTCAATGTGCGACATCAAGGGCGACACGGGCGGAATCTGGCGGTTGAGCACAATACCCACCAAGAAAGCACCTAAGATACCTTCGATACCCACAATTTCCATGAGTCCGGCACCCAAGAACACCAGCGCAAGCACAAAGACATATTGAACCACACTCTCGCCCCAGCGGCGGAAAAACCAACGACAAATAATGGGGAATGTGTAAATGATAAACAAACCAATCAACACCACTTCAACCACAAGTCGCACCCAAAACCAACCTGTGGCCTCTTCCTTAAACATACCGCCCACAACGGCAAGCACAAGCAGGGTGAGTACATCGGCCACGATCGTTCCGCCTACGGCAATGCCCACACTTTGATGGCGCGACAAACCGTGGCGCATCACGATGGGGTAGGAGATGAGCGTGTGTGAGGCATACATCGCCCCCATCAGGATACACGCAGGAATCGTGTAGTTTAAGAAGGCAACGTTGGCAGCAAAACCCAGAGTTATGGGAAAGATAAAGCTCAACAACCCAAGCGTTATGGCCTTTGCCTTTGTTTTCTGCACATCCTGAAGATTCATTTCCAAGGACGCCAGAAACATGATGTAGTACATCCCCACCTTGCCAAACAATTCAAAACTGCTGTCGCGGTCCAGGATATGGAAACCATGAGGCCCAATCAACACACCTGCGAAGATCATACCCACAATCGAGGGTATGCGCAAGCGTTCAAGCAGCATTGGCGCAAAAAGGATAATGCTCAACACCACGAAGAAGATCCATGTTGGGTCGGTTATAGGAAGACTTGTTGGCATAAATTAGTGAATATTTGCAGTTAAGGATAAAAAATAAAAAAGGGCGAATTTGATGAACCCGCCTGATAAAACGAAACCCAAGAAATGCTTGAGAATCATTTGTAACCAACATTGTTATGCAAAGAAACGAAAAGTTTGCCACTTACTGTAGTTTGTTTGAATAGAAAATTTTAAATTTGTCGAAAATTAATAAAGAAAGGGCTTTTTTAACCCTATTTCGTGACAAAACAGAGGGATTGTGAAAAATCAAATCGATTACTAAAAAAAAACAACATAAATCAATGAAAGTAGCTATCGTTGGCGCCAGTGGCGCTGTTGGCCAGGAATTTCTTCGCGTTTTGGCCGAACGCGATTTTCATATCGACGAATTGGTCCTTTTCGGTTCTGCACGTTCTGCAGGCACGAAGTATGAATTCAAAGGTAAGGAATACGAAGTGCAATTACTGAAGCACGGCGACGACTTCAAGGGTGTTGACATTGCCTTCACCTCAGCAGGCGCTGGCGTTTCAAAGGAATACGCTGAAGACATCACACGCTACGGTGCGGTGATGATCGACAACTCTTCAGCATTCCGCATGGACGAAGATGTGCCCCTCGTGGTGCCTGAATGCAATGCTGCCGACGCCTTAAACCGTCCTCGTGGCATCATTGCCAATCCTAACTGCACCACAATCATGATGGTTGTGGCACTTCAGGCCTTTGAAAAGATCAGCCACATCCGCCGCATCCACGTAGCCAGCTACCAAGCCGCATCAGGCGCTGGACAAGCTGCGATGGACGAACTCTTTGAACAATACCGCCAGGTGTTGGCACAAGAACCTGTAACGGTCGATAAGTTTGCTTATCAGCTTGCATTCAATGTCATTCCTCAAATCGACGTGTTCACCGACAATGGATACACGAAGGAAGAGATGAAGATGTATAACGAAACCAAGAAGATCATGCACTCAGACGTTAATGTATCGGCTATGTGCGTGCGCGTTCCTGCACTCAGAGCACACTCTGAAAGCATTTGGATCGAAACCGAAGAACCTATCTCTGTGGAACAAGCCAGAAAGGCGGTTGAAGAGGGCGAAGGTCTCGTACTCATGGACAACCCCGCACAGAAGGAATACCCCATGCCACTCTTCCTCACAGGCAAGGATCCCGTTTACGTGGGCCGCATCCGCAAGGATCTTGCAAACCCCAACGGCCTCACATTCTGGATCGTGAGCGACCAAATCAAGAAGGGCGCAGCACTCAACGCCGTGCAAATCGCTGAATGGTTGATTAAAAACAATGGCTTGAAGAAGTAAAGAAAAGCGCAAGCGAGATGAGCGCGTAGCAATCATGCGCCTCGCAATCGCTTGGCCAAAGCCGCTTATTCATACTCATATTTAAATAATCAGGGGTGTGTTCACGTCACTGTGAGCACACCCCTTTATCTTTTCATGATCTATTCTTCTGAGAGCTTCACGGTTCTCGTGCCATCTTCCTCAACCACAATATCCACCCACACGGTGTTGCCAGGCAAGAGGTCCTCAACCAGTTCGGGCCACTCAATAAAGCAAACGGCACCCGAGTAGAAGTAGTCCTCACAACCCATATCGTAAGCCTCATTCAGATTCTTGATGCGGTAAAAGTCGAAGTGATAAATCAATTCGCCTGTTGATTCCGAACGATACTCATTCACGATAGAGAATGTAGGCGAGGTCACCACATCTTCCACACCCAAAGCCTCACAGAGCGCTTTGATAAATGTTGTTTTACCTGCCCCCATTTGTCCGCGAAAGGCAAAAACAGCATCTTCCTGCATGGCTTTCATCACAAACGACTGAGCCACAGCATCAATAGTTTCAATTGATGTTATTTTAAATTCCATAACTAATATTAAATCGTTTTTTTTTCGGATTTTATTGTCAATAACGTCTTTGAACGACGATGGTGCAAAGATACAATAAAATATTGACTTCTTATTTTGTAACTTTGCAATTCATTTCGTTAATACTGTTTTTAACATGCACAAAATCATAGGATTTTTACTCACCCTCTTTATCGTGGCGTCGTGCGAGATGATGGACTACCATCCTTACGACACCGATATCAAGGGCGAAAAAAATATCAACGCCAAAAACATAGAGCGCATTGAGCAAGCCACCGCAGGCAAGGACAGCATTCGCTTTGCGGTGATCAGCGACACGCAACGCTTCTTAGACAAGACCCGCAAAATCGTCAAGCACATCAACGCCCAACCGGACATCGACTTCGTGCTGCACTGTGGCGACCTCACTGACTTCGCCATCACCGAGGAGTTTGAATGGATGCACAAGGAACTATCAAGACTCACTGCGCCCTACGTGACCCTTATCGGCAACCACGACTGCCTCGCCACGGGCAAGGACGTGTTCCGCGTGATGTACGGTGCGTTCGACACCAGTTTTAACGCGGGCTACATCCACTTTTTATTGATCAACTCCAATGGTTTGGAGTTCGGACCAGACGAAGTGCCCAACGTGCCCTTTATCAAAAGCAATGAAGCGCAAATCCCCGACAGCATTAAGCACACCGTTGTGGCGATGCACGCCGCGCCAAACACCGATCAATTCGAATACAAAAAAGATGAGAAGTTTCGTGAAGCCATCAAGAACTACCCCGAGGTGCTGTTTGGCTTGAGCGGACATATCCACCGCCCCACTGTGCTTTATCCTCAAAACTGCGCCTTCCCTTATTACGTGGTCGGAAACTCTGATTTATTGATGTATGATATATTCACCATTCACGCTGATGGCCGTTACACCTATGAAGAAGTTTGGATTTAACCTGAAATACCTGTTGCTGGTGTGCAGTATCCTGTGCACCCTCCCTGGTGTGGCAAACCCCACAAAGCGAAAAGCATGGGTTCCCAACGTAGCCACCTTTCAATATGCCGGAAACATCGCGCAATTTTCAATTGGCGGGGGATGGTCGTATGCTAAGGACCGATGGATGACCGAAGCGCTTTTAGGCAGAGTGCCACGATTCAACACTGGCAAAACCAAATACACGCTCACCATATGCCAAACCTACACGCCCTGGCGCCTCAACCTGCCCATCCCTTCAAAAAGGGGCGATGCCTGGACATTCTCACCCTTCTATTGTGGTTTGTACATGAACACCGTGCTGGGGAGCAAGCAATTCTGGACCGAAGAACCTAAAAGTAAGTATGGAGGCGACTACTATAAATTCTCCACACGCGTGCGCTTTGCCCTGACCTTTGGCGAACGCTTGCAATACCACCTCCCCGAAACGATGAGAAACTACGGCGAGAGCATGGAGGTGTACTACGAACTGTCGATCAACGAACTCACCCTAATTTCTGCCTTCCCCAACCGCCACATGAAGTTCTCCGAACTTTTCTCCTTGGGCATTGGTGCACGATGGCATTTATAGCATTCTTTAAAAGCGTGTGAGCGCTGCGTTTCGACGACGCAGCGCTCACACATTTTTTTTGTGGGTTCAACGCTTTATTCAAACAGCGCTCCCTTCTGCCCGTCGCATTGTCAGCCAAACTTCATTTTTCCAGCTAAGTGACGCGAAAAGCGCAATATGCTTCACTTTTCAATTGATTTTTAGATTGATTTTCTTAACTTTGCGCTAATACATTTTTGCATCTTTTAAAGATCAACCTCAAAAATGATAACTGGCGAAATTAAAACCCGCATTGACGGGATATGGGATACCTTCTGGACTGGCGGTATCACCAATTCTATTACAATTCTTGAGCAGATGACCTACCTCTTCTTCATGAAGATGCTTGACGACGCACAGAAGACGAAGGAGGCCAATGCCAGCATTATGGGGGTGACGGTGAAAGACCCTACCTTTAAGGACGGGCTTTGGCACAACCCTGAAACTGACCGCGACGTGCCCTACGAACACTTGCGCTGGAGCGTCTTCCGCAATATGGAAGCGGAGGTGATGTATCGCGTTATCAGCAAGGACGTCTTTGTTTTTATCAAGACACTCAATAGTGGTAAGGAAAGTGCGTACAGCCGCTTCATGGCGAATGCCACATTCATGATTCAGAGTCCCCGCACCCTGGTCAAGATTGTGGAAGGCATCAATGCGCTCGACATGAACAACCGCGACACGATGGGCGACGTCTATGAGTACGTCTTGGGCAAGATGGCGGCGTCGGGAAACAACGGTCAGTTCCGCACACCCCGCCACATCATTCGCATGATGGTAGAACTCATGCGCCCCACGCTCAAGGACACCATCTGCGACCCCGCCATGGGTTCCGCAGGCTTTATTGTCGAAGCGGCGAAGTACGTGCAGGAGCACTACAAGAAGGATTTGCTCAAGAAGGAACACGCCGACCACTACAAGAGCGGCATGCTCTACGGCTTTGACACCGACGCCACCATGCTCCGTATCGGTGCGATGAACCTCATGCTCCACGGCGTGGACAATCCTGGCATTGCCTATCGCGACAGCCTCTCTACCGACAATACTGATGAGGAACGCTACTCCCTCTGTCTCGCCAACCCGCCCTTCACCGGCAGTCTTGACAACGAGGCCGTGAGCAAGTCCCTCCTTGCCATCACCAAGACGAAGAAGACCGAACTCCTCTTCCTCGCCCTCTTCGTACGCATGCTCCAAACGGGCGGTCGCTGTGCCAGCATCGTGCCCGACGGCGTGCTCTTCGGCAATAGCACAGGCCACAAGTCCATTCGCAAAACCCTCATTGACAATCACCGCCTTGAGGCAGTCATCTCCATGCCCTCGGGCGTGTTCCAGCCTTACTCAGGCGTGAGCACCGCCATCCTTATCTTCACCAAGACGAATGCCGGAGGCACCGACAAGGTGTGGTTCTACGACATGAAGGCCGACGGTTACTCTCTCGACCAAAAGCGCAGTGAAGTCAGCGACAACGATATCCCCGACATCATCCAGCGCTTCCACAACCTTGACGCCGAAGCCACTCGCACCCGCAAGGACCAATCCTTCCTCGTGCCCGTAGCCGAAATCCGCGAGAAGGACTACGACCTCTCCATCAACAAGTATAAGGAAGTGGAGCGCGAAGTTGTGGTCTATGATGCGCCCGAAGTCATCATGGGGCGCATAGCGCAGCTGGAGGGCGAGATACATGCCGCCTTTGAAGAGTTGAAGCAAATGGTGTAGCACTTCAGAGGGGGGTAACCTAAAAAGTAACCCAAAAAGTAACCCAAAAAGTAACCCAAAAAGTAACCCAAATTTTTTTTCTCACGCAAAGTTGCAAAGTTGCGCAAAAGTTTCAAGGGTGCAACTCAAAGGTTCATTGCTATTTGATGTGGTCAATGCCTTAATTCCTAAATTCAGATAAACAATCATGTATTACATACCGCCTTTCACATTAACCTCAAAAGCCATAAATCTCATAGCCGAGATTTCTGCTAAGATTGAGCGCTATGCCATCCGCATGGAGCAACCAGATGCATTGATGTTGAGAAAAGCCAATCGTATAAAAACCATACATTCCTCTTTGGCAATTGAAGGTAATACTTTGACTGAGGGGGAAGTGGCGGATATTCTTGAGGGCAAGAGTGTTGTGGCGCCCATTAAGCAAATTCAAGAGGTAAAGAATGCGATTCGAACCTACGAACTGTATCAAAGTTTGAATCCCTTTGATGTCAAAGATTTGCTAAAGGCGCACGGGGTAATGATGGAAGCATTGGTTGACAATCCTGGTAGTTTCAGACGCACAGGAGTAGGGGTGTTTAGCGAAAAAGGTCTCGTTCACATGGCACCACCGGCAGAAAGAGTCCCCTACCTTATGGATGAACTTTTTCAATGGCTCAATAAGTCAGAAGACCATCTGCTGATTCGCTCATGCGTATTTCATTATGAGTTTGAATTCATTCACCCCTTCATGGATGGAAATGGGCGTATGGGGCGCTTGTGGCAATCGCTGATTTTGGGAAGACTACACCCTTTGTTTGAACATCTCCCCGTGGAAAACATGGTTTACTCCAACCAACAAGCTTATTACGACGCCATCACTCAGAGTTCCAACTTGGGGCAATCAGGACCTTTTATTGAATTTATGCTTGGGGAACTACTCAACACACTAAACAAAAATCAGATAGCAGATGCCACGTTGGAGACAAAGCAAGCATCCGAAGAATCTATTTTGGATAAAGAGTTTAGAGTAAAGTTTGGAAATGAGTTTGGTCAAAAACTAAGTGCAAATGAAAAGCAACTCCTCATCCTACTCAATGCTAACCCATCGCTTACTGTTCAAGAAATTTCCGTGCGAACAAGTATGACGCAACGTGGTGTGGAAAAACTGATGAAGCGACTTAAGGATGCAGGAATAATAGAGCGACAAGGCAGTCGCAAAAGCGGATTCTGGAAGGTTGTGAGCAATTAAAACACCAATCGAGTTCGGTATAAAGTTCGGTATAAAGTTCGGTATAAAGTTCGGTATAAAGTTCGGTATAAAGTTTGTGAGGTGGTTGTAAGAACCTTTGCGCCCTTTGCGCCTTTGCGTGCAAGAAATATATTCGGAGACTTTTTGCCTCACGCAAAGCCGCAAAGTTGCGCAAAGTTGTGGTGGTGATAATGGATAATCTTTGTGGTCTTTGCGCCTTTGCGTGAGAAAAAAACAGGGCGTTGAGAGGGCTAAAATAGTAGTGCGGGAAACAACACTTATTGTAGTGAAAATTATTCGGCACTTACGAAAAATTATCCGGCACTTAGTTAAAACTATTCGGCACTTAATTTTGGGTACAAAAGCACTGCTGATTATCAAGCGGTTACGAGGGCGAAAAAACACGCTCATGTTGCCCCCGATGTTTGGGGCTACGTTGTCTCGCCACGCTTCACGAACGCTTTGGCAGAGCCAGCAATTCATGGCGAAGACTAACGATTGGCAGGTACGGACGCACGGCGTCCTCATTCAAGCGAATGCCTGCTTGGAAATAAATTTAATCAAACATTGAATAAGGATAGTATGAAAGATGGTTGGGAAATAAAGAAGTTGGGGGAGGTGTGTGAGATTCAAGGTGGGGCAACTCCTAAGCGAACAGAACCTTCATATTGGGAGGGGGGTACATATCCTTGGTTTACGATTGAAGATATTCGTAAACAAGGACGTTACATAAATGATACCCAACAAAAGATTACTAAGTTAGCATGGGAAAAATCCAGAATCTTCCCTAAGGATACTGTTCTACTTTGTTGTACGGCATCGATTGGAGAGTACGCACTGACTTGTATACCTTTAACAACAAACCAACAATTTAATGGGTTGGTTATTAAAGATAAGAGTTATTTAACTCCTAAATATTTAATGCATTATTGCTCAACCATCAAGCAACATTTGCTAATGCTTAGTGGTAAGGCTACTATTGATTTCGTTTCTGCTGACAAAGTAAAAAAACTCCGTATCCCCATCCCCCCTCTCCCCGAGCAAGAGCGTATCGTATCCGAATTGGATTGCATCAATGGCATCTTGGAGAAGAAGCGGGAGCAAATCAAGGAACTCGACGCACTCGCACAATCCGTCTTCTATCACATGTTCGGAGACCCCGTGACTAATGAAAAGGGGTGGGAGGTTAGGAAGTTA
>JAGBYN010000148.1 GCA_017628775.1 Bacteroidaceae bacterium
TTAGAGGGGTTGGTGACATCTGCTTCTTTATGTATAGGTTGGCAACACTTTATTCTTGATTGCCATGGCTTCTACCAACCGGGTAAATCCGCTGACCCATTTTTATCATGATTTTTTTTAAATTTCACCTTCTTGCTTTTTGTCCACCCTGCCTCTTTGTTGAAATATTGTTGTGTTAAATTTGAAATAACAAAAAAAGGAGAGGTAATAACCTCTCCTTAGGGTGCCCGATGGGACTCGAACCCACGACATTCAGAACCACAATCTGACGCTCTAACCAACTGAACTACGGGCACCATAGTTAAGACTTCTGGAAGTGTTGTTTTCCAAAAGCATTGCAAAGGTAAGAGTTATTTTTTATATAGCAAGGGGAAACCGTGTTTTTTTTTAACTAAAAGTATATTTTAGTGTATTTTTATTGGTAAAGTGTTATTTGAATATTGCAATTATATGGTTGTACAATAAAATTCTATACCAGTTGTTTGTTAACACGATTCATGGTGTTAATAAATTCCTTTTTTGGCTTCTAATGTGTTTTTCATAAGCATGCAGATTGTCATAGGGCCAACTCCTCCAGGAACGGGAGTAATGGCAGAGCATATTGGGGCTACAGTTTCGAAATCTACATCTCCAGAAATTCTAAAACCATTGGTTTTGTTTGGATCGGGAACTCGTGTCGTGCCGACGTCAATGACAACCGCACCTGGTTTAACCATGTTTGAGGTGACAAAACCAGGTTTGCCCATTGCGGCAATTAATATGTCGGCTTGCTTGCATTCTTCAGCAATGTTTGGGGTATGGCTATGGACTATGGTAACGGTTGAGTCTCCAAGATGTTTTTGCAACATAAGTTGTGCCATGGGCTTTCCTACGATGTTACTACGGCCAATAATTACACATTTCTTTCCGCTGGTTTGGATGTCGTATCGACGCAATAGTTCTAAAATACCTTTTGGGGTGGCTGATATGTAACATGGAAGTCCAATTGACATTCTTCCTACGTTAATAGGATGAAATCCATCAACATCCTTTTTGTAGTCGATCGCTTCAATAATACGTTGCTCTGAAATATGTGGGGGTAGGGGGAGTTGTACGATGAAACCATCTACTTCGGTATCAGTATTAAGTCGGTCGATTTCTTTTAAAAGTGTGTCTTCATCTACGTCAGGGGTAAAACGAATAAGGGATGATTTAAAGCCACAGGCTTCACATGCTAAGATTTTGTTTTTTACGTAGGTTTCGCTACCTCCGTCATTACCAACCAAAATGGCCGCTAAATGTGGTGGGCGTTGGTTGTTTTCTACCATGAGCCTAACTTCTTCTGCTATTTCTTTCTTGATTGTTGAGGCTGTTGCTTTTCCGTCAATGATAATCATACTTGTGTCGTGTGTAATGTATTAGCGATGAACTATAAACACGATTTGTATTATAGTTCATCGCTATATTTTTTTATTTACCAAATTGTTTTTGCATTTGTTGCATTTGCTGCATTTGTTGCATCATGCCTCTCATGTTGTTTCCTGTCATCATTTTCATGACTTTTCTCATTTGGTCGAATTGTTTGATAAGTCGGTTTACTTCTTGAATAGAAGTACCTGAACCTTTAGCAATTCTGTTTTTTCGTGTGGGCTGACGCATCAAAAGTTCAGGATTGTGTCGTTCTTTTGGGGTCATTGATTGAATGATTGCTTCAATAGGTTTGAATGCATTGTCATCAATTTCAACATCTTTAATAGCCTTTCCGACTCCAGGAATCATTGCTGCTAAATCCTTGATGTTGCCCATCTTTTTGATTTGTTGAATTTGATTGTAGAAATCCTCAAAATCAAATTTGTTTTTTTGTATTTTTTCTTGAAGTTTACGGGCTTCTTTTTCGTCAAATTGTTGCTGTGCACGTTCAACGAGCGAGATGATGTCTCCCATTCCCAAAATTCTATCCGCCATTCGGTTGGGGTGGAATTGGTCGAGCGCTTCCATCTTTTCGCCTGTACCTACAAACTTGATGGGTTTGTTTACAACAGTTCGAATTGAAATTGCTGCACCACCGCGTGTGTCACCATCTAATTTAGTAAGTACAACACCATCATAATCTAAACGTTCGTTAAACTCTTTCGCGGTATTAACAGCATCTTGACCTGTCATAGCATCCACAACGAAGAGGGTTTCGTCTGGTTGACAAGCTTCTTTGATGCTTGTTATTTCTTGCATCAGTTCCTCGTCGATAGCCAAGCGTCCAGCGGTGTCAATGATGACGGTGTCATATCCTTTTGACTTTGCCTCAATAATACCTTCTTTTGCAATTTGAACAGGGTCGGTTGAAGCAGCATTGATATATATGGGGACTTGGATTTGTTCTGCTAAAACCCGTAATTGCTCTACTGCGGCAGGACGATATACGTCGCACGCAACGAGCAAGGGCTTGCGTTTCTTCTGGTTTTTAAGGAAAAGTGCAATTTTCCCCGATAGAGTGGTTTTACCCGCACCATTCAAACCGGCCATAAGTATAACGGAAGGATGACTCTTGAGATTGATTTCTGCAGTGTCGCCTCCCATGAGTGTTGCCAATTCATCGTGAACAATTTTAATGATCATCTCTTTGGGCTTAACAGAGAGGAGTACATTCTGACCTAAAGCTTTTTGCTTTACGGTGTCGATGAAATTTTTGGCTACTTTATAATTTACGTCAGCATCAATGAGCGCTCTGCGTACGTCTTTGAGTGCCTCTGCAATGTTTACTTCTGTAATTCGGCCTTCGCCTTTTAATATCTTGAATGAACGTTCAAGTCTTTCACTAAGATTATCAAACATAGTTGTTATGTGTTGTTGTAGAAACTTTTTAGTTTTGTGCTGAATTTGATTGTTTTCAGTGCTGTTTATTTTGCACGAAGTTCTTCCCAGAATTTATCCAAATCTTCACTTAGGCCAACCATTAATTCGCCATCAAGCACGATGATGTCGTCGTCAACTAAATAAAGATCACAAATCGTTTCATGGTCTTCGTCAATTAACACAAAAGAGTAGGGTTTCAGAATGTGTAGGTTGTCGGCGAGATCTTTGTTATCTATTAAAATTTGATACAAAATATCTTTAACCTGTTCGTAGAAATTCTCAGATTTGTTGTCAATCCATTCTTCTACAACACAGCGCGTAATCTCTTCGTCTTCATCATTGAAAATACGTAACTCTCCACTGTCTTGATTGACTTGTAGATGAATATCTGTTAGAGGTTGATTCTCTAATTCAATATTGAATTTTTGTGCTACCTTTTTTAGCGCACGAACGATTTGTTTAATTGTATGTTCGTTTGATTGCATATCGCATACATAGTTTTATTCATCGTGCAAAATTAAAAACTAATTTTGAATTTTATTTATTTATAGTTCAAAAACTTTAAAATGAGTGGGAAACTCACTAATTAAAAGAGAATTGACTATAAAAATGGATGTAATTGGGGCTCTTCACTAAAGCTCTGAACGTATGTATTTGCTGATTGAATGTAAGTCGGTTTGCCTGCGTCTGGCATAATCAATCAATTGTTCTTTGGAAATTTTGCCGAGGTTGAAATATGTTGCTTGTGGATGTGCAAATAGAAGTCCAGATACAGAGGCGTGTGGATCCATCATTCCACTTGAAGTCAAAGAGATGCCCATTGACTCAAATTCCAAAAAGTGATCTAAAACAAAATTTAAACTCATGTCTGGCAATGAGGGGTACCCAATCGCAGGACGTATTCCCCAAATAGGCGCATCGTTGGTCTTATTCCAAATGTGGCATAACGCAAAATTATGTGTCTCTTCTGCTGCTGCTTCGGCTAAACGGTCAGAAAGAGTTTGCAACAACATTTGTTGATACGCATTTGTGGGGAGTGTGTTGTTATTTGTTTTAAAAGTGGTTGCAAACAAAACCAATTTATTGCCAATGGGATGGTTGGTGTTCTCAGGGGCAAGATAATCTGCTAAACATTTATATACCGAGCAACCGGCATCTAATGTTTGTTGTCGCAAACATGGAATTGTAATTGTGGTTTTGTTGCTTGTGACTATGATGTCGTCCTCTCTTGAAAAAGCGTCTAAGACGATTAATCTGGCTTTTACTTTAAAGTGTTTTTTACTTAAATCCTGAAGCAGTTTGGCAGCTTCAGATTTTAGTTTTTGAGCTTCAAAATGAAGGCTGTCTTGATGTTTGAATCCCCACGCAAAAAGAAAGGCAGCCCAGTTGATTTTGTTTTGCAACTCGATGGGATCGTAAGATAAATCGTATTTCATGAACGATTAAACAAAATGCGTTCGCCGCAAGGAGCGTCATTGACAATCGTGTTGTTCTTGTACACGACGTGACCATTGCAATAGGTTTTCTCCACCTTCCATTGAAAAGTCCTTCCTTCTAAAGGACTCCATTTGCATTTACTTTCTATGCATTCTTTAGTTAAAGTCCAAGGTGAGTTTGGACGAACAAGAACCATGTCCGCCTTGTATCCTACTCGCAGAAAACCTCTGTTTTCGATATTAAATCTTGTGGCAGGATTATGGCACATGAGTTCTACCGCTTTCTCTATCGATAGTATTTTTTTGTCCACTAAAGATAATATAGCAATTAGAGAGAATTGTATCATGGGCATTCCTGAAACAGCTTTGATTGCTCCTCCTTGTTTTTCAGCAAGTGTGTGGGGGGCGTGGTCTGTGGCGATCGTGTGAATTCTACCATCAGTTAATGCTTGGCGCAGAGCGTCGCGATCGTGTTCAGATTTTACTGCGGGATTACATTTAATCAAACTGCCTAAAGATAAATAATCAGCAGATGTGAAAATAAGGTGAGGGATGCACACCTCAGCTGTGATGTTTTTATTCTCAGGATCGATTAATGAAATTTCTTCTTTTGTGGTTAGATGCGCAACGTGTAATGACGCATTGTGCTGTTTCGCCAATTTTATAGCTAACAGAGTAGATTGATAGCATGCTTCAGACGAGCGAATGTCAGGATGATGCTCTATGCTGGGATCGTCGCCCCACTTTTCTTTAGCATCTTTTGTGTTGGCGCTGATGACAGCCGAGTCCTCACAATGGGTCATTATGGGGAGTTTAATTGATTGAAAAAGTTGATTTAAACTATCTTCAGCATCTACCAACATGTTTCCTGTTGATGAGCCCATAAATAACTTGATGCCGCAAGTCGTTTGGGGATTTAGCTTAGTTATTTCATTAATGTTTGAATTTGTTGCCCCGAAAAAAACACTGTAGTTCACACGGCAATGTTCAGAGAATAGTTTATTCTTTTCCTCATAAGCTTCAATTGTGGTTGTTTGAGGAATGGTGTTGGGCATATCAAAGATTGACGTTACGCCACCCGCTGCTGCGGCTTTGCTTTCGTGCTCAATATCTGCTTTAGCGGTAAGTCCTGGTTCCCGAAAATGAACGTGGCAGTCTATGACACCTGGTAAAAGATAACAACCTTCGGCATCTATAATTTCGTCGGCCAATGGGAGCGTGCTTGTTTGGTCGTAAATGATTTGTTTTATCTTATCTTCATTGATTAATAAAGATCCTTTTCGAACGCAACCTTCATTAACGATTAGGGCGTTCTTGATAAGTGTTGTCTGCGCCATTGTTGTAAAAATAAAGGTGGGTGTTCTAAAAAATCAAAATAGTTTGTGGACTTTTTAGAACACCCAAAATATTAGTTTTGTTTTTTAGGTTTGATGTTTCCTAATAATGAAGCAATTCTGAGTTTGACCACCCCCAATAAAGCTTCACCGAAGATGCCACCGCTCATTTTGCTTGTTCCTAATTCGCGATTGATAAAGATAACAGGGACTTCTTTGATTTTGAAACCAAGCTTATAAGCCGTAAATTTCATTTCAATTTGGAAAGCATAACCTTTAAATCGAATCGCATCCAAGTCAATCGTCTCAAGTACTTGACGGCGATAACATTTGAAACCTGCAGTGGTGTCATGAACTGGGATACCTGTAATCAATTGCACGTATTTTGAAGCATAATAACTCATAAGAACTCGTCCCATAGGCCAATTGACAACATTAACACCTGTGATGTATCGTGAGCCAATGGCTACATCATAACCATTGTCGCGTACTTCTTTGAGCAAACGAGGAACGTCTTTGGGATCATGGCTGAAGTCTGCATCCATCTCAAAAATATAATCGTATTTTTGTTCGATAGACCACTTAAAGCCTGTAATGTAGGCTGTTCCTAATCCTAATTTGCCTTTGCGTTCTATGATATGTAATCTTCCTTTGAAATCTTGAGCCATCAATCTCTTTACGATTTCGGCAGTGCCATCAGGTGAGCCATCTTCAATAACAAGAATATCAAAATTGTCTTCTAAAGCCATGACAGCGCGAATAATGGCTTCAATGTTTTCTTTCTCGTTGTAGGTAGGGATTATAACTACACTTTTTCCTGTTTGCATGATGCTTTGATTTGTTTTTTTTGAATTATATCTGCAAATGTAATAAAAAACACTTAAGAAAGTAATATAAACATCTCAAATCTTTACTTTTAGAATGCTTCTGTTTTATTTTAATTGTTTTTATGAAGAAAAATGAATGATTTTAAAGATAATGGGACTTTCTGATTGCAATGCCACATAAAGAGGAGGGTGTGTCAGTTTTGACGCACCCTCCTGTCAATTCAAAATTCTCATTTTGAATATTTATTTTTCTTTAATTCTCTTGCACATTATCCGAAGTCAGTAATTTGCCCTGATACTCACCTGTAAGGGTGCGCATGAATGCAACGATTGATGCCACTTCGGAGTCATTGAGTTCTGCGTCACACTGATAAAGTGCCATATCGCGTACTGCCTCTTCCATGGTAGCACGAGTTCCATCATGATAATAAGGCCATGTCAGTTCAATGTTGCGCAAACCAGGCACCTTGAAGCGATGACGGTCACGCTCGTCCTTTGTCTGCTTGAAGCGACCGTTGTCTTCCTCAGTGAGTTCCGTTCCGCGCGCTTCAAAATAATGATGTCGCAATCCCATGAGTTCATATGATTCGCCACCCAGGTTGGCACCCACGTGGCATGTGGCACAACTGTTGGCCTTAAACAATTCGTAACCATGAACTTCATCTGCACTGAGCGCCTCATTATCGCCCAACAGCCATTTGTCAAACTTTGAATTGGGTGTGACCAATGTGCGTTCGAATTCCTCAATGGCATTCGTTATGTTTGCCTCAGTGATGCCATCGGCATAAATAGACTTGAACGCTTCAACATACTGCTTGTCTTTTGCGAGTTTGGCAATAATCTCGTCAAAAGAAGTAGAGGCCATTTCAATAGGGTTGAGTGGAGGTCCGGCAGCTTGCTCAGCAAGAGTCTTGGCACGACCGTCCCAGAACTGTACAAAGTTGTACACGGCATTGTAGGTTGTGGGCGCATTTACTCCGCCAATGTTGTTTGCAACACCCTTTGAATATTGGAGGTTGTCCACACCACCCGTGTTGAGTCCATGGCATGTGGCACACGAAACGGTGTTATCTACCGACAGACTTGTGTCATGATAAAGGTCATAGCCAAGCGCCACTTTTCTTTGGTCAA
>JAGBYN010000149.1 GCA_017628775.1 Bacteroidaceae bacterium
ATTCGCATCGATATTAACAATCTCGCCCGTTTCCGCAATACCGTTGACGGAAGTAATATAGATGGGGGCGGCATTCGCCAATAAGCGCACTTCCTGACTTGTTTTTCCTTCAGGTATTCGCTGGTGCCAATGCACTTGGTTGTGCGTACGTAGTTGTTCGTAAAGCCCCATTTTCTCTAAAGTCATAGAACCAGCAAAACCAACCGTTTGTTGATGAATTTGAGTGTTTAGATATTGCGCAGCTTCCGATGCAGTTTCAAAACAATTTACTGTATATCCTAATGACTGCAGTTTTTTCTGTAATAAACTAAAATCTTTTTTCTCCATAATATTATATTAATTTGATGTTAATTGTGCAGGGTTTAGAGAGTTGAGAGTTACGAGATTCCATCCAGAAGGTGTAGGGGCCGATCTCTGTGTCGGCCCGTCGTCATTCCACGCAACAATCGCACACAAACTAAAAAAATAATCTGTGTTAATCTGTGCAATCCGTGGGAGAGTAAACGCCAATAATTTTGAATAAACCTTTTTTTGTTGGGCATTCTCCGTTGGTTGTTCTCCGAAAAGACTTGCTAAAATTACAGCTTTTTATGGTATGAAGGACGAGTTTTTTAAGAATATTTCAGTGTCGCGCTCAAATCAAACAGAAAGGTGAAGACATTCCAATAAGGAAACGTCTTCACCTTCTGTTTGATTATAGAATTGTTTTTCTGTTATTCTGCTTCGGGGCGTTGGATGTAAGCGATAACGTCGCCCTTCTGTACGTGTGCACCTTGGTCAGCGTTGATTTCCACAATCTTGCCACCCATTGCTGCGGGGAGTTCATGGATTTGACCGTAGTTGTTTTCGATGTAGCAGAAGAATTCGCCTTCCTTGTACTCCTTGCCGATGTAGGGCGCAATAGCTTTAACGCATTCACCGTCGCCACCAATCTGCCAGAGTACGGTACCTGCTTCGGGTGCTACAATAGCATCCGCCTTCGCGTGCTTGAACGCTGCTGCTTCTTCGGGCGTCATGCTACCAGCATTCGCCTTATCCTTTGCAGCCTGGAGGTCTGCAAGGAAGCGTTTCTTGGCCGCACCACTCATATAGTCGCGGTACTGCGTTTCGTGCATCGCAAATTCAAAGAGTTCTTCTTCGTCTTCGCCGAGAGGCCAGCCGTTCGCTTCCATTTCATCGCGGAAGCGGTCGAGGTCGTCGGGGTAGAACGTTTGAGGATCTTCCGTTGAGAATTCAAAGCCCTTTTCCTTAGCGAGCGCAATGATTTCTGGATCCAATTCGCCAGGGAGCTTACCACTCTTACCGAGAATCATACCCCAGATAGAGTTGTCCATCATGGTGTAGCGAGGCTTGCCCATTGATTCTGTGAGGAGGTTCATGAGGGCGATGTTCTTTACGTATTGTGAGAAAGGCGTTACGAGAGGAGGATAACCTACGCGGGGCCATACGTATGCCACTTCATCGAAGAGGCGCACGAGGAGGGCATCTTCAGAAAGTGCTTCTTCGCCCTTCGCCACGCGGTTGTTGTTGATGGCTGCCATAACACCGGTCAAGTCGGCCATCATTGATCCCATCATACCGCCAGGAAGACCGCAGCCGAGGAGCAATGAACTCATCAACTTATTACCAGAGTTCATGAAGTAGCCGAGGAAGTCATCAATAAACTCCTGTGTCAACTTGCGTGCCTCCATGTAGGCTTCCATATTGATTTCGGGAACGTCGAAACCAGCATTCTTCAACATGCTCTGCACAGAGATGATGTCTGGATGGACCTTACCCCAAGAGAGTGGTTCAATGGCTGTGTCAATCACATCGCAACCATTGCGACACACTTCAAGGATTGTTGCCATTGAAAGACCAGGGCCAGAGTGGCCGTGATACTGGATAATCACTTCAGGGTGCTTGTCCTTAATCATCTTACAGAGTTGACCGAGCATAGCGGGCTGACCGATACCTGCCATATCCTTCAAGCAGATTTCAGGTGCTCCAGCTTCAATAAGTTGGTCCGCAATGTTTGCATAATACTCTGCAGTGTGGATGGGCGATGTCGTGATACAAAGCGTAGCTTGTGGGGTCATGCCGCCTTCAATGGCGTATTTGATTGAAGGGATGATGTTGCGCACATCGTTCAAACCGCAGAAGATACGAGTGATGTCCACGCCTTGTGCGTGCTTAACCTTATACATTAATTTACGAACATCAGCAGGAACGGGGAACATACGCAAAGCGTTCAAGCCACGGTCGAGCATGTGGGTTTTAATACCTACTTCGTTAAAAGGTTTTGTAAAAGCACGAACGGCCTTATTAGGGTTTTCGCCGTAAAGCAAGTTGACTTGCTCAAAAGCACCACCATTAGTTTCTACACGTGAAAAGCAACCCATCTTAATGATGACGGGCGCAATGCGCTCCAACTGATCCTTACGGGGTTGGAACTTACCGCTTGACTGAAACATGTCGCGGTAAACAAGACTGAATTGTATTTTTCTTGCCATAATTTCAAATATTGGTATTTTGCCAACTTTGCAAAATTAAGGATTTATTTCCAAGTAGATTTAAAAAAAAGGCCACAAAGTCATATTTGTCTGTTAAAAAATGAGTAAAAAGGCTGGGGCTGGATTATTAGAGTACAGAGTTGAGAGATGAGAGTTGAGAGTTTAGAGAAGAGCCTTCGGCTCGTTAAGAGGGGCCTAAGGTCCGTTAAGAGGTTAAGAGAG
>JAGBYN010000150.1 GCA_017628775.1 Bacteroidaceae bacterium
CCAGCCAAAACCAATTGATAATCCTGTCCCGCCACTTCCTGAGCGGCTTCGCACATCATACAAAGATTATCTTTAATTTCTTGCTTTCGACTCCCTGCCAACAAAGCAACAATCTTTTTAGAGGCATCCAAACCATTATTTTCACAAAACCGTTCAAAAGAATCTTGATACGTTTGTTGAAAAGCATAAACCTCATCCGCTGTTGGATTACCCACATACGAGATAGGATACTGATGCTTGCGTTCAAAGAAATCCACCTCAAAAGGCAAGATTGAAAACAAACGATCGACGTAAGCCCGAATATCCTTGATACGATATTCTTTCCATGCCCAGATTTTAGGCGATATATAATAGAAAACAGGGCAAATACGCTCCGTCTTGACAAACTTTGCAATTTTAAGGTTAAAACCAGGATAATCAACAAGAATCACACAATCAGGTTTCCACTGCTTAATGTATGCCTTACAATCTGACATACCTTTTAAAATAGTACGAAGATGCAACAACACTGGAATAAACCCCATATAAGCCAAATGCTTATAATGACACAACAAGGTTCCACCCTCCTTCAACATCTCGTCCCCACCATAGAAACGAAACTCAGCTTGCGGATCTTGCTGCTTCAAAGCCTTCATCAAGTGCGCCGCATGAAGGTCGCCACTTGCTTCACCTACAATAAGAAAATACTTCATGATATTTTAGGTGGGTTCTATTAAATCCCACAGATATTTAACAACGGTGCGTACTCTATATCTTTATCTTTTGTCGTAAAATTGATTTATCCTACCATTTTCGCCACTCTTAGCAGTCGGGTAACCCGGGACACACCCTCTTCAAATATCAAAAACAACTCGGGCAAAATTCTATTTCCTAAGTAACGCTAAAAAAACTAACTTATTGAAACCACCTTATACATAGGCTATTTAAAACTTAAGCGATTCAAACAAACCATAATGTGTGCAATCCAACGTAACAGGAGTCACAGCCACATACCCATGCTCCATAGCCCAAATATCCGTATCCACTTCAGTAGGTTCGAGATTTTCGCGATTTCCCACCAACCAGACATAGGGCCTACCGGTTGTAGGATGTTCACAGGCATGCGTTTCCTTCACCCAACGGCTCTTCGCCATTCTGCACACCTTGATACCCTTAAACGTCGAAGCCTTAGGAAAATTCACATTCAGACACGTAAACAAAGGGAGTCCATCCTGAAGAACCCGACGCGTAATCACCTCAACAGCCTGAGCTAAAGGTTCAAAATTGGCATTAGAAGAATGATCATCCAAGGAAAACGCCACTGAAGGAATCCCTTGCATAGCGCCCTCATAACACACCCCCATCGTGCCAGAATAATGAGCATTCACCGCTGAGTTATCACCATGATTAATTCCTCCAAGAACCAAATCGGGTTTACGATCCATCAATTCATTCATCGCCACCTTCACGCAATCGACAGGCGTACCTGTGCAACTATACACCGTCAGCCCCGGCTCTGAACTCAAACGCGTATAACGCAAAGGCACAGTTGAGGTTATGGCACAACTACCACCAGAACGAGGTCCATCGGGAGCCACAACAAAAAGGTCTGCCCAACCGCGCAATGTATCGATTAAAAAATTTATACCCTTGGCGGTCACGCCATCATCATTGGAAATAAGGATAAGAGGTCGCATATTACTGTAATTTTTATGCAAAATTACTAAAAATAGTTTTAGCGCAACTCATTATAAGAAAAAATAATTAACTTTGCAAAATACACGATTCTACATTCGGGAATAACCCCGAGATACATTCAGTAAGCAATATTTTACATTATTATAGATGGGAAAAACGATCGCTCTTGTCAATCAGAAAGGTGGCGTTGGTAAAACCACCACATCCATGAACTTAGCAGCTTCTTTAGCCACATTGGAAAAGAAGGTGTTACTTATTGATGCCGACCCTCAAGCCAACGCTTCGTCGGGGTTAGGTGTTGATTTAAGTCAAATAGAAGCATCCATATACCAATGTTTGGTGAATCAAATTGATGTTCGCGAAGCCATATACACCACAGACATTGACAATCTTGACATTATTCCATCTCACATTGATTTGGTTGGTGCCGAGATCGAAATGCTTAACTTCAAGCAACGCGAACACATCATCAAGAAAGTTTTAGCTCCGATAAAAGACGAGTACGACTACATTCTTATAGACTGCTCGCCTTCGTTGGGTTTAACGGTTGTTAACGCACTGACAGCAGCCGACTCAGTGATTATTCCCGTACAGTGCGAATACTTTGCACTTGAAGGAATTTCCAAACTGCTTGACACGATTCGCATCATCAAGCGCAAGACAAACCCTGCGCTTTCAATTGAAGGTTTCCTGTTAACGATGTACGACTCACGCTTGCGTTTGGCCAATCAAATCTACGACGAAGTAAAACGCCACTTCCAGGAATTGGTGTTTGAAACCGTCATCCAACGTAATGTCAAACTATCAGAAGCGCCATCGCATGGTTTGCCCGTTATTTTGTACGACGCCGATTCTACGGGTGCTCGGAACCATTTGGCATTAGCGAAAGAAATCATCAAAAAGAACACCATTTAAAACACAGACCATAAACATTAACTAAACATGGTTGTAAAAAAGAAATTCACCGCACTCGGACGTGGTTTGGATGCCCTCATCTCCACCAACGACGAGGTACAAACCAGCGGTTCTTCATCAATTAGCGAAATACCACTTCAACAAATAGAAGCGAACCCCAACCAACCCCGTCGTGAATTTGACGAAACGGCACTCAACGAGTTGGCGGACTCCATTAGAAGTCTGGGTATTGTGCAGCCCATCACACTTAGAGAGATGGAGAACAACCGATACCAAATCATTGCTGGCGAACGTCGTTGGCGTGCCTCACAAATTGCAGGGTTGACGACCATTCCTGCTTACATAAGAACCGCCGACGACGAGAACATGATGCAAATGGCATTGGTTGAAAACATTCAACGTGAGGATTTAAATGCCATTGAAGTGGCACTCGCCTACCAGCATCTGATTGAGAAATACGACCTGAAACAGGAAGAGCTCAGCGAAAAAATCGGAAAGAACAGAGCAACCATTGCCAACACCCTGCGTTTGCTTAAGTTACCAGCACAGGTACAAATGGCGATAAAAAACAAACGCATTGACAAAGGACACGCTCGGGCATTGCTCGGACTTTCAGATCCCGCGCTTCAAGTAAAGCTATTCAAAGAAATCATTGATAAGAATTACTCTGTGCGTCAAGTTGAGGAAATCGTTTCACAAATCAACATGGGAGAAAGCGTCAAAAGCGGTACCAAAACGCTTCATGACAAGAAAGCCATGCTCCCCGAAGAATTCAAAATACTCAAAACGCAATTATCGGATTTCTTCAAGACTAAAGTGCAAATGACGTGTTCGCAACAAGGGAAAGGTAAGATCAGCATTCCATTCAATAGCGAAGAGGAATTAACACGCATCATAGAACTTTTCGACCGCATGAAGAGTGGAAAATGATGGTCCGTATCTATCGCTATCATTCATTAGCGATCTATTCATTAAAAGAGCTATAGCATCGCAAGGCTCATTACGTGAGTGATATGTTAAAACATGGGCGCCATTCATTTGGATTTTCAATTGGCTGATCCCTTATCAAGAAGGAGCATAGCTGGCTATGTAACTGATAAACAAAAAGGAAAGCGGCAAAAGACAATTCAATCAAAGCCTTCGACTGAATGGTTACAAAAAAAGATGCCATTTATCTCTTCACATATCGCTTATGCCCCTCTCTCATACACCCGTCAAGACCCTCAACACATGAGACATTTAAGACTTTTATCTGTTTTACTCTACTTTTGCTGCGTCGGCGCTGTGCATGCGTCGGCGCAACCACGTATTATTACAGAGAAGAACGACTCCATAAAACACACCCCGCTATTACTTCCACAGAACAATATAAAAAGCCTAAGCATCAATAAGAATGACAGTTTATTAGGTCGCATTGACACTATTGACATTATCTTCCCTGAGGATGAAAGAGCGCTTAAAAAACAAGAAAAAGAATTGCGCCGTGCTCAGTTTGTGCCCGACCCACAACGTGCACTGTGGCTGGCTTTAATTATTCCTGGTGCTGGACAGGCTTACAACCGAAAATATTGGAAGTTACCACTGGTTTACGGAGGCTTTTTAGGATGTACTTATGCGTTTACGTGGAATCAGCAAATGTACAGCGATTACTCTCAGGCTTACCTGGATATCATGGACGACAATCCAGAAACAGATAGCTATATGGATTTCTTGCCTCCCAAGTACAATATTGAAGGCCGCGAAGACCATTTCAAACAATTATTTAAAAACAGGAAAAACAGATATAGACGTTGGCGCGACCTGTCAGCTTTTTGCTTCGTTGGGGTATATATCATTTCAGTTATAGATGCTTACGTTGATGCTCAACTCTCTGAGTTTGACATCACGCCCGACCTCAGCATGAGAATAGAACCCAAAGTCATTCAGCAAGACCGATTTGACATCAACCGCCAACAACAAAGCTATGGCATTGGTTGTAGCCTTAACTTTTAGATAGGCGCTCACACGCAAGTTAATGGTATTGACGAGACACGAATGCGAAGCCATGCCATTAACACCCTAAACGCACATAAGGACATTGCACGCAAGCCTTATACAGACAACGACACCTAGAACATCCCCCTTTAAAGCACAATCGCTCAAGCCTATTGCTCAATAGCCCATAACAATACTTTGTTTACGCCAATGAAACTTTTCAAAAAATACATATTGATAGCACTGTTCCTTTTGCCTTCATTCATCTATGCACAAAAGGACAGCATCATCGTGGTTCATGATGACAGTTTAAACACCGATGAATCAATAGGATTACCCGAGGGGATGTTGTCGAATATTGACTCCCTGCTCTTACTTTGGAATTCCAAACAATACCTCTTTCCACAGGCTCAAACGGAACAATCAACTTATATTTCAGCGTTTACCGCTGCCGACTATGAGAAACGTCTGTCGCGCATTCCAGCCTTGATAGAAATGCCATACAACAGCGTAGTGCATAAATTTATAGAGCAATACACGGGAAAACTAAACAAAACCATTAGTTTTTGCTTGAGTGCAGGTAATTTCTACATTCCTATGTTTGAAGAGGCTTTGGATTATTATCAATTGCCCCTTGAGCTCAAATACTTGCCTATCATAGAGTCGGCTCTAAATCCCACAGCGCGCAGCAAAGCTGGAGCCGTAGGACTATGGCAGTTTATGCTCAAAACAGGAAAACGATATGACTTGGAAGTGAACAGTTTGGTTGACGAGAGAAGAGACCCCTTCAAATCAACCTGGGCTGCGGCACAGTATCTAAGGGATCTTTACGACATCTATAACGATTGGACATTAGTCATCGCAGCATACAATTATGGTCCTGGCAATGTCAACAAAGCCATACACCGAGCAGACGGCATTGCTGACTATTGGAAAATTTATCCATATCTACCCACGGAAACACGTGGTTACGTGCCCGCCTTTATAGCAGTCAATTACGCCATGCAATTCTATTGCGACCATCACATCACACCGATGGAAACGAAATACCCCAATGCAACCGACACGGTGATGATCTCTAAGAAACTACATTTCAAGCAAATTGCAGAACTTTGCGACATTGACATCGATGCCATTCGCGCCTTAAATCCTCAATACCTCAAGGATATTATTCCAGGCCAAACAAAACCATATGCCTTAAGGTTACCACAAGAAAAGATTCTCACGTTTGTTGATCACGAAGATTCAATTTACAACCATCGCGCCAGTGAACTTTTCAAACGTCGCGATAAGGTTGAGGTTGACGAACGTAAGAAAACAACCAATAAATCGCCACAATGGGTAAAGGTAAAGAAAGGCGATAATTTAGGTGAAATAGCACGCCGCAACAAAACAACAGTGGCTCAAATCAAAAGACTGAATGGATTGAAAAATTCAAATATTAGAGTAGGACAACGTTTGCGAATCAGATAATCCCTCTTCGACTATGGCTGAAAAAGAATTGACTCCTCAAGAAATACAGGATGAAAAGCTCATCAACGATGCATTTCAACACTTAATCAACACCTACTTAGCCTCAAACCATCGCGGTAAGGTTGACATCATTACCAAAGCATTCAACTTCGCAAAACAAGCCCACAAAGGGGTGCGAAGAAAATCGGGCGAGCCCTATATCCTTCACCCTATTGCAGTGGCACAAGTCGCTTGCGAAGAAATCGGTTTGGGGTCAACGTCTATATGTGCAGCTTTATTGCACGACGTTGAGGAAGACACCGACTACACCAATGAAGACCTTTGCAACCTATTTGGTCCAAAGGTCGCAAACATCGTGGAGGGGGTAACCAAAATTTCAGGCGGTATTTTCGGAGAGCACGCATCATTACAGGCCGAGACATTTAAGAAGCTTCTGCTCACAATGAGTGATGACATCCGTGTGATCCTCATCAAGATTTCCGACCGCGTGCACAACATGCGCACTTTAAGTTCGATGTTGCCATCCAAGCAATATAAAATCGCAGGCGAAACACAATATATCTTTGCACCTTTAGCCGACCGATTGGGGTTGAACAAAATTAAAACGGAATTAGAAAATCTTAGTTTTAAGTACGAACACCCCGAAGCCTATCAAGACATCGTTGATAAATTACAGGCATCGCAAATGGAGCGCGACGATGAGTCGGGCGCTTTCATCAAGCCCATTAAAGAAGCTTTAGACAAAATGGGATGCGACTACACCATCAAGGCACGCATTAAAAGCCCCTACTCCATTTGGAAGAAGATGCAAACCAAGAAAGTGACGTTTGAAGAGGTTTATGACATCATGGCGATTCGCATCGTCTTCAAACCCAAAGACCGGAGTCAGGAAATCAACGAATGCTTCCGCATCTACGCGGAATTAACAAGCATCTACCGCCCTCACCCATCACGCTTCCGCGATTGGCTGTCAATGCCTAAAGCAAATGGCTACCAGGCTTTACACAATACATTTATGAGCGCCAACGGACGTTGGGTGGAAGTACAGATTCGTTCTGACCACATGGACGACGTAGCTGAACAAGGTTTTGCTGCCCATTGGAAGTACAAAGCACCTGGTTCTGAATACGACTCCTCAGAATTGGATCAATGGCTTAATTCCATCAAAGAAATTCTTGACGACCCACACCCCGATACACTCGACCTGCTCGACACCATCAAACTCAATTTGTACGCACGTGAGATCTTGGTGTTTACCCCAAAGGGTGAAATCAAAACAATGCCTGCCGACAGCACTGTGCTTGACTTCGCTTTTATGATTCACTCATTCCTTGGAAGTCATTGCTTTGGTGCTAAGGTCAACCACAGATTGGTTCCACTGAGCTACAAATTAAAGAGTGGCGATCAAATTGAAATTCTTACCTCAAAAACACAACGAGTGCAACCTGAATGGCTAAACTTTGCGACATCGGCAAAAGCAAGAGGTAAGATACAAGCTATTCTACGTAGGGAAAGACGCGAGAAAGAACAAATCGGCGAAGAAAAAGTAAAGGCATTCTTCAAAGACAAGGATATTGACTATAATACAGCCTTGCTTGAAAAGTTATACCAATCACAAAATTTCCGACAACGCGAAGATTTCTTTTTAGCTGTTGCAGAAAAAAGGATTAGTTTAGAAAACGTTGATTTAGACACCTTGCTGGGCAGAAAGAAAATGCGCAGAGGTTTCCTGGATTTCCTAAATTTACGTTCGACCAACAAGAACACATCATCGCAAATTCTGGATAGTGTCATTGATGTTAACGTTGAAACAAAGAAATTCGTAGCAACCATCAACCGCAAGAAAACGTTTGAAATCAACGACAACACACGTCAACACTGTTCCTTCCCCAATTGCTGCCACGCCATTCCTGGCGATGATGTATTAGGATATATCACGCCTGAAGGTGGCTTAGAAATCCACAAACGCAATTGCGAAAAGGCCAACAAGCTCAAGACCAGTTTTGGCAACGATATCATTGCATGCACATGGAACATCAAGGAAGGCGAATACTTCGACGCGCGCATATCCATTAGAGGGGTTGATGCCCGAGGCGTGCTTCATAACATTGCCGATTGCTTTGAATCGGTGCAACAGGACTTCTTGGTGAAAGAAATTACGCTTAAAACACACGACGGAATCTTTGAAGGTACAATTTTAGTGGCTGTACGCCACGTTCACGATGTTCAACTGGTGTGCGAAGCCCTACAGAATATTGATCATGTAAAGAAAGCGGTTAGAGAAGACTAATCCCCTCAAAACAAATAAATCAAAGGCATAAAAAAGAGTGTTGATGCACAAAGAACCTTCAAGTTCAATGTACATCAACACTTTTTTTATTCAACTTATTCGAAATATAGCGTAAGAACCACCATATTCGTTACTGCGCGGTTCACACTTTGCGTAAAGACTTTTTGTTTAGAGTCTAATAAATCATCACGATTCTTATCTAATACATCACCGAGACCAAAACAGAATTTCAACTCTGGAATCATCTTAAAGAATGGTAAATATAAGTCGCATCCAAACCCAGCCTCTATACACATTTGAAAAGGTTTTGTACGCAAAAGAGTGTGTTTCTTGGCTGTAAGGTCGTAATTAAAACTAACTCCACCGATCACATAAGGCCGGTAATTATTAAAACGAGGACCAGCTAATTTAACGTTGGCGGGCAATGAGATATAAGTCGATTTTAAATCCTGCGATTCTTGTTTTCCGCTTTGATGATCAAGGAAAGATAAGTGCTTACTGCCAAAGTGTAAAGAAGGTTGTAGGCGCAACGACACATAACGGTTTAGACGCCAATCACCCAACACCCCAACGCTGAAACCTATATTCATTTTATCGTTTTCAACGGTCCATTGTGCACCTGTCGCTGGATCTATATAGCCATTATTCTCAAGACTCAACCCTTGATCATTAAATCCAAAGAAAAAACCATAGTGAAACTGACGTTCGTCAATGAATGGTTTATTTTGAACCTTACGTTCCTGCGCATAACCCAATAGGGCAAATATATTTAAAGCCAACAAAAATGAAAGACGTCGAAACATTAGATATCGTTTTTATAAATGACAACTTTTATATTTACGTAAAAAATCAAAGATTATTGTGTGCAAAATTAAATTAAACTTACGATTCACCAAGAATTCTTTTGTTCTGAATATGAAAAAAACTCTGATTTTAATTTGTTTTTCTGCAACGTTACTGTAACTTTGCATTCAGTTAAGTGCGATTAAATGATACTGACTTTAAACAACGCCCCAAAACGCGAGTAAAAAACGGTAAAATAACAAGTTGGGACATTTTTAATTGTATTTTTAGTTGATTTCGTTTTTGTGAAGAAGGAGCTTAGCGGGCTATGTGACTGATGAATAAAGACGAAAGCGACAAAAAGACAACGCTTTAAATACCTCCATAAAACATGATTAATATAAAAAGTCCCAAGTTATTTTTTTAGCGTTACTAAAGAACAGAACATAATCTTTATGTTTTACCCAAACATAAACAAGAAGGAGTCGCCTACTTCAAATACGCTGAAACAAACATATTATAAAACATAACATTTTTCACTAAAATTCAAAATTATGGCTTACGTTATTACTGACGATTGTATCGCATGCGGTACTTGTATCGACGAATGTCCTTCTGGCGCAATCTCTGAAGGCGAAAAGTATTCAATCGACCCTAACTCTTGCGTTGACTGCGGTACATGTGCAGATGTTTGCCCTTCAGGTGCAATCATTGCTGGCTAAAACTTTTAATCCGATTCTTTCGGAGTGTAAATCTCAATCTGACTCAGATTGAGATTTTTTAATACTATAAGCTGGGTTCTATCTCCTCACAGATTATTTAATCATTATCCCCAAAAAGCGTCAAGCTGATAAAAGCTCTGTTTGATTAATGAATAGAACTCTATTATAAATATTGATATGAAAAAAATATTTACGTACTTCATGTTTTTTTTAAGCGCAACGCTATTAGAATCCTGCCACAATAAGGTAGAGGTTTCAAACTTTGAATCGGTTGACGTAGAGCAATTCAAATCTGTCATCCTGAGCAACGACGTGCAATGCGTTGATGTACGAACTGAATCCGAGTACCAAGATGGACACATTGAAGGCAGCATCAATATTGATGTCTTAAAACCTGACTTCTCAAAAACGGCGACAGATATACTGAAGAAGGAACAAACGGTAGCCATTTATTGCAGAAGCGGTAATAGAAGTAAAAAAGCAGGTGAGATACTCGCAGAAATGGGCTTCCATGTTGTTGAACTGAACGTGGGCTACAAGGGATGGGTAGAGCAAACCAAATAAGAAAAGACATCCATCGCCAACACACAGCAAAAAAAGACGAGATCGTGTCTCTTTACAGAACACCATCTCGTCTTTTTTCTTATATCTACATTTTTACAACGCGCAAAGGACAACACACGCTAATCTTCGTTTTTTAATCATCCATCTTTCTTTGAATTAGGAGATTAATCTTAAAGCAAACTGTTAAGAATTGTCCGTTGCCTGTTGAGTTTTTATAACCCCACCCCACTACAATTCAGCTTCCTTCAGGCGTTCTGCATTTTCTGCCACGATGAGGTGATCCAAACAGTCTTGGATATCGCCGTCCATGAACGCTGAGAGGTTGTAAATCGTGTAGTTGATGCGGTGGTCGGTGATGCGTCCCTGGGGATAGTTGTAGGTGCGAATCTTTGCCGAGCGGTCGCCCGTAGAAACGAGAGTCTTACGGCGGCTGGCAATGTCGTCTACGTACTTCTGGTGCTCCTTGTCGTAGATAAAGGTGCGGAGGCGTGCGAGCGCACGTTCCTTATTCTTGGGCTGGTCGCGCGTTTCGGTACACTCGATAAGAATTTCTTCTACCGTACCCGTGATGGGGTTCTTCCAGTTGTAGCGGAGGCGCACACCTGATTCCACCTTGTTCACATTCTGACCGCCGGCGCCACTTGAGCGGAACGTATCCCACTTGATTTCGCCCTCGTTGATGACTACGTCAAAGGCTTCGGCTTCGGGGAGCACGGCAACGGTGGCAGCAGAAGTGTGTACGCGACCCTGAGTTTCGGTGGCGGGAACACGCTGTACGCGGTGCACACCACTTTCATACTTCATTGTACCATAAACATCCACACCCGTTACGCTACAAACGATTTCCTTGAAACCGCCAGCAGCACCTTCGCTACAAGAACTGACTTCGAGTTTCCAACCCTTGGATTCGCAGTATTTTGTGTACATGCGGAAGAGGTCGCCAGCAAAGAGAGCGGCTTCGTCTCCTCCCGTACCGCCACGGATTTCGAGCACGACGTTCTTA
>JAGBYN010000151.1 GCA_017628775.1 Bacteroidaceae bacterium
CCGGCAAAAGGTTTTTCATGAAGCAAACATCTAAAACCATGTTTTCTTGCCACTTTCCTCATTAAGGACATCAGCAGCATGTTATGGTCAATCGCCAAATTACACTCTTCAAAGATTGGCGCTAATTCAAACTGATTAGGTGCTACTTCGTTATGTCGCGTTTTGCAGGGGATGCCTAATTCTAAAGCTTGAATTTCAAGGTCCTTCATAAACTCTGTCACACGTTCAGGAATAGCACCAAAATAGTGGTCATCCATTTGTTGATTCTTAGAACTTTCATGTCCCATGAGCGTTCTACCGGTCAACAACAAATCTGGTCGTGCAGCATATAAACCTTCATCCACGAGGAAGTATTCCTGTTCCCAACCCAAATTTGTGGTCACACGTTGTACTTCAGGATTAAAATATTGTGCTACACCTGTAGCAGCTTTATCAATGGCAGCCAAAGATTTTTTTAAAGGCGCCTTATAATCAAGCGCTTCACCTGTGTAAGCAATAAAAACAGTTGGGATCATCAAAGTATCTCCGACGATAAAGACTGGAGATGCAGGGTCCCATGCTGAATAGCCACGTGCTTCAAACGTAGAGCGAATACCGCCATTGGGAAAAGAAGAAGCATCAGGTTCTTGCTGTACCAACAATTTACCTGAAAAATTTTCAAGCATACCACCTTTACCATCATGTTCAACAAAAGCATCGTGCTTTTCAGCAGTACCTTCTGTTAAAGGTTGAAACCAGTGTGTGATATGTGTTGCGCCCATTTCCATAGCCCAACGTTTCATACCCTTCGCAATCTCATCTGCCGTATTCATATCCAGGGGCGTACCTTCCTCTATCGCTTCCCTTAATTTTAAATAAACATCCACTGGAAGATATTTCCACATCTTCTTTTGGTTGAACACATATTTAGCAAAGTACTCCGAAGGACGTTTTTCGGGAACAGGAATCTCTATTTGTTGCTTTTTAAAAGCTTCCTCTACTACTTTAAATCTTAAGGACATAGTCAATTTGTAATCATTAAAATAATTATACTACGTATCAACGTAGAGTATTTGAACAAATCTTCATTCAAAAGTTCTTTTAGAAAAAAAGAACATAGAAATATGAAACTTATTCAAAATACCACCTAATATCTGGAAGATGCAAAGTTACATTAAATTGTTTGATACCCATTTATTTTCTAACAAAATAATAACAAATCTTCATGCTGAAAAAAGATTCGTAGAAAGATAAAGCATCTGTAATAAAGGCGCATCCATTTGTTGGGACACACCTTTCAGGGTGCATCCATACTACATAGCACGACCCGGGGTGCGGCATCGCCGTACCCCGGGTTATTGAGCGGAAACACCTTCGGCGTTTTGTAAGCCGCATGGGCTCACGTCGTGAGCGAAATCTGTGTAATTACGTTGACAAATTAAAAATCAACAGAAACAGATGACACAGATTCTTGTCCTGCATAGAAAACTGTGTAATCCGTTTAATCACGTTGATTATAAAAAAAGGAAATCGATGGAAGGGCAATTGGCATGTGCTCACGTCGTAAGCAAGATCCGTGGAAATCCGTATTATACGTGGTCAAAAAAAGAAAAACAGAGGAAAAGCAAAGGTACAGAAAGGAAGGATAAGCAAATATAAAAACCTAAACTTGAATGCTTTTGCTCCTTCAAAGCAGACTCATCCTCTGGTTCATACCCAGGGTGTCGCTCACGATGTCGCTTGCCCTGGGCTGGGTGCTTATTGGCCCTTCAGGCCGTTCGTCCACAAAAGTTTAGCGGACAGCAATAATTTGTTTAGAGCCTCTAAGTCCATTTCTTAAAACGTTTGAAGAGCTACAAAAGCATTTTACGCTATTATTAATCATATCGCGCAAAGATATGAAAATCAAGGTATTGAAAGCCATATCGCCCTACTTTTGTCACCCTGTCCAGCTTATCCTCTTCGTGTGTCCCGCCCACGCAGTCTCACACGAAGAGGATAGTTACATATGCTTATTAAAATTTCCTGTCATTTTTGTTCTTGGCATTCTTGCCCGTGGGCTGTTCTATTTTTTTGGGGGCAAGGATGCACTTTAAATTCTCTAACGCACCACAGCACGTACCGACTGCCCGAAGAAACGATCGGCGTAGAGCCAATTGTAACTGCCCGAATTGCAGTAAAATCCACACGAATGGCGCGGACTGCTCTCATCGAGCGAACTCGACAGATAGTAGCCGCAAGAACCGGCGTTGTAGAGGTAGCTACCATCGCGATGACCCGCAGCGGGGAGGAAAAGGCTGTTGCCATTTTTGCCTGTCACTTTATAACCCTTGACACCATTTTGAGTTGTCCAGGTCCAAGTACAATTGTCCATGAGTTCATCCTGTTCAGATTTTGTCGGCATGCGCCACTCTGCACCCATATTTACATAAGCAGCATCGTCTGCAAGATCAAGCACAGTTTTATTGTCTACAATGCCGAAACCTCTTTCGTTGCAATACTTGGTTTGGTTATCACATTTTCCTTTGCACCATTTGTAAGTGCTCCAATCGTAAAAATTCTTAGGTTCCGTTTCGCCCCAAGCAAAGTAATCGCCGTAAGTTTCAGGGGAATCTGCACCTACATTTCGGTCCGCCCAAAGCGTACCGCTCGGAAGACCGAGGTCAACATATTGGGGAATGCGATTTTGTTTTTCGCCATCTGTCAAGCTATAAGCATACGCCTTACCTGCTGTGAAATTCTTCCCCGATACTTCATACTTAATAATATACGCACCTACCTCATCTGAGAAGACGACCTCTAGTGTTTCGCCCTTAAGACTGGCGGGCGCCATCATAAAGTAGATGGTTGACGTTTCACCCGATGACACTTCAAAATCATTGAGGCCAATGGTAAGTGAGTTGGTGGTCGTCGTAGCCGCAATGTTAGGACTTACGGCTGTCAAGTCCATTGTACCCGTAGTGGTAAATGCATCTGTGCTTGCTGTTATCGTCACACCAGTGAGTGTCTTCGCCTCTTCCAAGTTGGCTTGAAGCATAACCAAAGCACCCATGTGTTGCATGTTAAAAGCTACGGCACCGTTGGCAGGAGTTGCAACGCTGGCTGCCATAAAGTCGTAAGCACCGAGGTGGGCTGTAGAAGCATTACCCGTTTGCGTTTGGTTGGCATAGCTCACGGGGATCTTGGTCAGATCACGGTTGTAGAAGTTGTATGGGTAATATGCGGAGTAAGTAGCTGACAATTTCAGCGCCCATCCACCGCCATTAAAAGTTGCCGTTTGCATACCTACACCTTCATCCATAGCAAATTCAGCTTGACTACCCTTATTGGGGAAAATACCCACGGTGTCGTTGGCTGCCCAAAGGAAGTGGACACCCTGATCATCGATATTCACATTTGAGCGCGCACCCGTTTCTGTTTGGAAGTCGGCGCCAGTAATGCTGATGCGTTCAAGCATCTCGCCATTGTTAAGATTTAATGAATCATCAATTGCTGAGTCCTCACCACACGCTACGAAAGCGAAGAGTGAAAGCAAAGCTGCTGTGCTCTTAAAAATTTTATTCATACCGTTGAAAAATTAAATGATTGTTGATAACCGAATTTAAAGCAAAACACTCTTCCCCTATTTTTTAGAGAGGAAGAGCGTTTTGCTGATTAAGAAATATCATCGTCCTCAGTATCCCAACCCAAAGAGGGATTAGTAATTGAAGGATCGCCACTTGTTGCTAACACTGAAGAGGTTTCAATTTCACACACCTCAATTTCAGGACGTACGTAAGTACTTAACGTTTTAGTTTCCATAAGAAATTAAATGGTTTAGATATTATTGTAAAAATATTTCGCGTTTTGGGTCATCAAATAATTTTTGCTTGACGAACAATCGCTCTGTAAAATGTATTTTATGTTGTTTTAAGTTTTATTATGTCACAAACGTAAAATCGCATTAAACTAATACAACTTTTTAAACGGGCGCAAATTAAAAAAAAAAAAAAACTGACCAAATTATTGAATCGGAATTTGTTGTAACAAGTTAAATATTTGACAAATATGTTGAAATCAAGCGAATTATGTTACAAAACTACACCTTAGTTGCTTCAAGTTGATTTCATGATAAAAGCTGTAATTTTGTAAAGTGAATTATTGGGACGCAGCTTGGTCGTTTAAGAAGAATAATACCCTAGGGATACATGCGCACCCCATTGATGCTCCCCAAAAGCTGTGCCCCGACTATTGGTAATACTCGCTCATCTCTCACACAAAGGCGCATCCAGTTGTTGGGGCACACCTTTCAGGGTGCTTTCATACTACATAGCACGACCCGGGGGGCGGCATCGCCGTACCCCGGGTTATTGAGCGGGAACACCTTCGGCGTTTTGCCATCCGGAAGGCCAGTTGTACTCTGTACTCTATTTTACGTCCGGATGACGTTGAGCACGTTGATTGACGACGGGCCGACACGGAGATCGGCGCCTACATGCCACTCATATTCCCAACCGGATGGTAAGACGCCGAAGGTGTCTTTTACCCTGCAGTTCTATTAATGCGTTTGTTATAGGAGGGGGTTGTCTATGTTGAAATATCAATGCAACAACGAGTTAAATAGGTTTACCGGACACCAATAATAAAAAATTATTCTGTGAGAGAAGATTTCACACAGAATAATTTGTGATCCGTTCGTTGTTTGACGACGGGCCGACACGGAGATCGGCCCCTACAGGCAAATCTATTCCGGATGGCACTCGTTGACTTGTAGTTTTGTTGTATTGTAGACTTCAAAAAGGTCTTGTTGACTAAGCATCAGCGATTAACACAAAAAAAGAGAGGTTCTCCGTTTGAAGAACCTCTCTGAAAAATTGGCGGCTACCTACTCTCCCACAATTTGCAGTACCATCGGCGATGACGGGCTTAACTTCTCTGTTCGGAATGGGAAGAGGTGGGACCCCGTCGCTATAACCACCTAAAATATTGTA
>JAGBYN010000152.1 GCA_017628775.1 Bacteroidaceae bacterium
GCTCCTCACACCAGCAATCTCGACTTGTTCATCGGCAAGCTGTTCATTACCTCGGTGGGTCGTAAGTCAGGCTTTGTGATGAAGAAGGAGTGGTTCGTAGGTCCGCTCGACTACATCTTCCGCAACTGGATGGGAGGTATTCCCGTCAATCGCGGCAAGGGTACGGCGCTCATCACGGAACTCGTAGAGATTGCCAAGAGTAGCGAAACCTTCCGCCTTGCCCTCACTCCCGAAGGCACGCGTAAGGCGAACCCTAAGTGGCACCTGGGCTTTTACGTCATTGCTTCGCAGGCTCAACTCCCCATCGTGCTGATGGGCATCGACTACAAGAAGAAGGAGGTGCGCATGACGAAGTACATCATGCCCTCGAAAGACCGCAAAGCCGATCTCCGCGAAATCTACGCTTACTACGAAGGCTATCAGGGACGCCATCCCGAAAACTTTGTGGTTGGAACTGTTTAAGATCAATTCTAATAACAAAAAGAAGCTGTGTCACCAATCAAATGCGACACAGCTTCTTTTGTTTTTGTTCAGAATAAGCGATAAGAGGGTTCGTAAACACATTGAGCGTTACGCCCCACAAGGCTTTTTCAGACTATGCACCCATCTCTATTCCTGACACATCTTGAAGATTTCTTCAATATCCTGCTGATTGAGCGGTTGGAAACCGGGCAACACGCCACCTCGGCAAGCCTTTCTTGCCATGACAGGAAAATCGCAGGCTTGAATGCCAACTTCGGGAAATGTTCGTTGTAATTCCAAGGTATTGAAAAGGAATTCCGAAAGGCGACGGATACTTTCATGCGCAATATCCATTTCAGACAAGGATGCATCAATACCAAAAACATTTTTACCGAACTGAGCATATTTGCTCGCAGTTTTTTCATTCAGGCAATAGGTCATCCATCGGGGCGTAATAATAGCCAAGCCCAACCCATGAGTAATATCATAAATCGCGGAGAGTTCATGCTCTATCGGATGACAACTCCACGCCTGTCGTTTTCCGCCGTTGATAAAACCATTAATCGCCCATGAGGATGCCCACATCAAGTTGGCACGTGCTTCATAGTTTTCTGGGTCGTTCATGGCGACAGGTGTGTATTTAATAATGGTCTTCATCAAACCTTCCATGAAGCAATCAAGCATGTAAAGGTCTTGCTCCATATTGAAGTACACTTCCAATATATGCGACATCATGTCGGCCGCACCACAAGCAGTTTGGAAACGACTTACGCTATATGTCCACGTAGGATCAAGGAATGACACTTTAGGGAGGAGTTGAGGGGCTAAGCGGCCTATCTTGTCTTTCGTTTCAAGGTTGCTAATCACGCCTCCGCTATCCATTTCAGAACCAGTGGCAGATAGAGTAAGGATGGTTACTATAGGAAGTGCCTTCTCTATGGGCGCCCATTTCTCGTTGAAAAAATCCCATGGATCGTGGTCAACGCATGCACCAGCTGCCATAAACTTTGTGGCATCCAATGTTGACCCGCCTCCAACAGCAAGCAATACATCGATATTGTGGTCCTTACACATCTGAGCCCCTTTACGCACGGAGTCTATACGCGGGTTTGGTGCGATGTCTGAGACTTCGTACACCTCCAAACCGGCTTGATTCAGTTCCTTGATCACTTGATCATACAGACCGATTCGTTTGATAGAACCACCGCCATACGTTAGCAAAACCTTATTACCAAACTTTTTAAGTTCTTCGCCTAAATGTCCCAATTGGTTTTCGCCAAAATAAACCTTAACGGGAATGTCATATACAAATGAATTCATAGTAATAGATGTTATATGTGAAAAATACCTTTACAAATTTAGGTAAATTGGCTTATATCAAAAAAGGGAAAGTGCAAAAAAGTGAACCCCGAAAGTTTTTCTAACGTTCAGGGTTCACTTCTTTTATCGCTTTATGGCGGTTCGGATTAGCTATTATAATCCACGGCCATGGCAGTTCTTGAATTTCTTACCACTACCACAAGGACAAGGATCATTGCGTCCAGGTAATTGTTCCTTAACAATAGGTTGCTGTGGTTGTTGGCGTGTATCGCGCGCTGCAGCTTGCTTCATGCCTTCATCTTCAAGTGATGATGAGGTTTCGTGCGACGTTGTGTATTGCTGCTTAGGCTGTGTTGGTTCAGGTTCAGCTTCGCGCACTTGTTCTTGTGCCTGCACGGGGATTTGTGCGCGCATCAATGTTGCTACGGTAGTGTTGTTAATCTTATCAACCATAGCATCAAAGAGCTTCACACTTTCCAATTTAAAGATCAACAAAGGATCCTTTTGTTCGTAGCTGGCATTGCGTACAGAGTGCTTCAATTCATCAAGAGCACGAAGGTTTTCCTTCCAAGCCTCATCGATATTATGGAGAAGGATGGCCTTTTCAAAATCCTTCACAACTTCCATACTTCCCGTTTCATAAGCCTTTTTCAAGTTCGTACGGATGTTGTAAACCATCTTACCATCGGTGATAGGAATAAGGATGTGTTCATATACCTGAGCCTGCTGTTCATAAACCTGCTTAATGACAGGCATTGCGATTTCAGCCAGGCGATCGGTGCGACGCTTGAAGTTTGCCATGGCAGCTTCAAATGCCTTTTCAAAGAGATCCTCACGCTTGGTGTTGTAGTATTCATTTTCTGTGAAGGGCACTTCCATCGCCATGATTTCAATAAACGAGTCAGAGCAAGTGGCGTAGTCAGCACTCTTTTCAATGAGATTGATACAACGGTCCCAAACCATGTTTGAGATGTCCATACCAATACGTTCGCCCATCAAAGCATGGCGGCGCTTTTCATAGATTACAGAACGTTGCTTATTCATCACGTCGTCGTACTCCAACAAACGTTTACGAATACCGAAGTTATTTTCTTCCACCTTCTTCTGTGCACGTTCAATACTCTTGTTAACGATGGGTGCTTCAATCATTTCGCCTTCTTTGAAGCCCAACTTATCCATCACGGCAGAGATTTTCTCACCACCATTAAGACGCATGAGCTGATCCTCAAGAGAAACGAAGAACACTGAAGAACCAGGGTCGCCCTGACGTCCGGCACGTCCGCGCAACTGACGGTCCACACGACGGCTCTCGTGGCGTTCTGTACCGATAATCGCCAAACCACCAGCCTTCTTCACTTCGTCGGTCAACTTGATGTCGGTACCACGTCCTGCCATGTTGGTTGCAATCGTTACGGCACCCTTACCATCCGTGCTGCGTCCCGCATTCTTAACGATGTCCGCTTCTGCTTGGTGCAGCTTGGCATTAAGCACTTGGTGAGGGATGTTACGCATGCGCAACATACGGCTCAAGAGTTCAGAGATTTCCACGCTTGTCGTACCAACCAACGTTGGGCGTCCAGCTTCGCGTTCCTTGATAATCTCTTCAATCACCGCTGCATACTTCTCACGATTTGTTTTGTACACACGGTCGTTTTGGTCATTACGATTATTTGCGGGGCCGTTAAGGTCGCGCCATTGCATGTTTGTGGGGATTTCCACCACATCCAATTTATAGATATTCCAAAGTTCACCTGCTTCAGTAATTGCAGTACCCGTCATACCTGAGATCTTATGATACATACGGAAGTAGTTCTGAAGCGTAATGGTTGCGAATGTCTGTGTAGCAGCCTCCACCTTCACGTGTTCCTTCGCTTCAACAGCCTGGTGCAAACCATCGCTCCAACGACGACCCTCCATGATACGTCCGGTTTGTTCATCCACGATCTTCACCTGACCATCCATGACCACATAATCAACATTGAGGTCAAACATTGAATAAGCCTTAAGCAACTGTTGGATGGTGTGGATACGCTCACTCTTCACCGCATAATCAGCATAGAGTGCATCTTCACGTGCAATACGTTCTTCATCGGGAAGTCCCATCGCCTTGAGCGCAGAGATTTCAGCCGTAATATCGGGAAGAACGAACAGCGAATCATCGCCCACCTGCTCAGAGAGCCATGCCGTACCCTTATCTGTCAAGTCGCAAGAGTGCATCTTTTCATCTGCCACGAAGTAAAGCGGTTCTACAGCCTCAGGCATACGCTTATTGTTGTTCTCCATGTAGATCTCTTCCGTCTTGATCATACCGGTCTTGATACCTTGTTCTGAGAGGTACTTGATCAATGGCTTGTTCTTGGGCAAAGCCTTATGTGAGCGGAAGAGTTGCAAGAAACCTTGTTCACGTTGTGCTTTATCGTTTGATTCAATCAATTTCTTTGCTTCTGTCAGCAAAGATGTTGCGAGTTGACGCTGCACCCCAACAAGCTTTTCCACCAAGGGTTGATATTGTTCAAACAACTGCACATCGCCTTTAGGAACAGGACCTGAAATGATGAGCGGCGTACGCGCATCGTCAATAAGCACAGAGTCGGCCTCATCCACAATAGCAAAGTTGTGCATGCGTTGCACAAGATCCTTGGGCGACATCGCCATATTATCGCGCAGGTAGTCGAAACCAAACTCATTGTTTGTACCGTAGGTGATATCTGCTTGATAAGCCTTGCGACGAGCTTCTGAGTTGGGTTGATGGTGGTCGATACAGTCCACTGATAATTCGTGGAACATATAAAGAGGCGCATTCCAACGGGCGTCGCGCTTAGCCAGGTAATCATTCACCGTCACAACGTGCACACCATTACCTGTGAGTGCATTCAAATAAATAGGTAAGGTTGATGTCAATGTTTTACCTTCACCGGTGGCCATTTCAGCAATCTTACCTTGGTGAATTGCCACGCCACCAAAGAGCTGACAGGGATAGGGATCCATATTCCAATCGGCTTCTTCAAACACATCGTCGTAATAAGCCTTATCCCCTTCAATGCGCACCACGTCGGGATAGCGAATTGCCATTTCACGGTCGAAGTCGGTCGCGGTAAGTACATTATCAAAGCGTTCTTTTCCGTCCTTGAAGCGGCGGCAGGTTGATTTCACGATGGCAAACGCCATAGGAAGAACCTCATTGAGTTTCTCCTCATAACGTTCAAGGATTTCCTTTTCCAATTTATCAATCTTATTGAAAATCACTTCACGATCTTCAATCGGTGTTGTTTCAATCTTATCCTTAAGTGCATCAATTTCCTTGCGCAAGTCAGCACCTGCACCTTGAACGAGGGCTTTGAGTTCGCGCGACTTTGCACGAAGTTCATCGTTTGAAAGCGCTTCTATTTCAGGATAAATGCGTAGAATCTCATCTACTATAGGTTTAATGGCTTTAATATCACGTTGTGATTTTGAGCCGAAGAGTTTAGTCAGTATTTTGAAAAAATCCATTGCGGAAATATATTTGTTTTTTATTAATTGAATTAGTTTCTCGTTTGTGTTTTGGTGACATAAAACAGCCAACCGCAACTTGTCAACGTCAGGGTTAAAGTTAAGGTATCACTTTCACTCCTAACGACACACACATCGCTTGCTTTTACAGTTAATACCCTTCAAGTTTAAGCGGTGGAAGACTACAAGCGTTTGGTGCGCGGATGCGCATGACTTTCGACAGTGTTGGTGCAATAAAATCCACCGTCACAGGCGTATCCACCTTTTGCGCCACAATATTTCCTCCGTAGAACACGATGGGGAAAGGGATGTAGGACGCACGAATCAACTTCGTCTCCTTCGTATCGTCGTTAACGTATCGCCAGCCCGACATCACCTCAATCACGATGTCGCCCGAATGTTTTCGGTGATACCCCGAGCGGATACGGCTGATTTCGGGAGTCCATCCGCCATGTTGCAAGCGCGAAGCGGTATAAACATCTTTCACGCCTGAGAAGCGCGCCAAGAGGTCCTGTGAATGATCGAGCAACTCTGTAAAGCTGATTTGTTGTTCTTCAATAACCTTATGATTCAAATAAAGCTGCGTTCCCAAAGTAGCCTCGATGTAATTGGCGGGTTCATAGAGCGCTGAGAGATAAATATTAAGCATACTGGCTGCACGCTTAACATCAAACACGCCCGTTGGCACGCGGTAGGCCGTTAAGTCTTCTTCGCGTTCATCGCTTTGCCCTGAAGAGGTAAGAACAAACAGAGCATTCTGCTTACCGACCTTTTCTTCGACCGTTTTGATGAGAGCAGCCAAGGCCTTATCCAAGCGCACATAGATATCTTGAAATTCAATAGGAGCAGCATTCGGATCTTGATGCAGGTAATTGCCCGCATAAAAATTAACCGCTAAATAATCGGTTATTTCATCGCGTCCCACCGCAGTCTTATCGATGTAGGAAATCGCCATGTCCGCCACTTCTTCATTGATAAGGCCACTGGTTTTAAAATCGGCATACAAGGCATCACCCTTGAATTTATGCTCAAATGGTTCTTTAACGCCTCCCGAAAGGAAGTAATTAAAATTCCCCACCAAATGGTTGATCGGTTTCCAAACGGTGTTTTTGGCTTTAACAACCGTATTGTGGTACTGGTTGTATTCATCAACCCATTCGGGCAACTTCTCGTAGAACGTTGATGACACCCAAAGTCCTGTATTGTCATCGAGCCAAACAGCCCCGTTAGCAGCATGCCCTGCACTAAACACAGCCACTTCCCGGAAAGGCGATATCGCATAAACCAAAGCCTTACCTTCAGTTGCAATCTTCAATTCATCCGCCAACGTGGTCACTGCCATCCGCTGGGGCGATGAAGGCTCATGCGTCCCTACCCCGGGATAATTAATATCATCGCAACAGAAAATGGGGCGTAAACTTTGGCGATCCACCCAACGTCGCCCTACAATGCCGTGCTCACTGGGTGCTGCCCCAGAAGCGATTGTTGCAGCCGACGAGGCCAGATCCGGGTGATGATGCGGATAGGCGGCTTGTGAAAAAACCTGACCTTCGCCCATGATCTTCTTAAAGCCATCATCACCATAAAGCGGAAGAAATGCTTCAAGGAAATCGCTCCTCAGTTGGTCAATCATAACATTAACCACAACACGAGGCACTTGCGAACGCGTCGCTTGAACCTCTGCCGAAGCCAATGCTGAAACCGCTAAGAGAAACGACAAAAGCAACGTCCGTTGCTGACGTTGCGTGCATTTCTTTCTATGTTTATCGTGTTTTATCATGATTAACTCACAATGCGCTGATGCATCTACTTATGAATGATTTTCGCCAGGTTCACCACAACAATAGTTGCGGCAATCAAGCAGAGTTCAACGGTTGGTTCTTGTATTTTAAAGAGTCCGACACCCACGAGGTAAGCGACAACAAGCGCCACTTGCACATAGGCTGTAAAATTCGGTTTGCCCTTACGTTTCAACCACCATTGCCAGGGCACAAAGACCAAGGCCAGCGGATGAAGTAAAAGCAAGGTGTAGTTATGACTCACAGCAGGATGTTCGGATGCAAAACAAAGCACGGCCAACAAACATCCGCAAAAGCCAGTCAGCAAAAGCACCACAACATCAAAGCATGCAAAGGTGCGTCGCCAACCTCGGGTATATAGCCACGAAAGCGCCACACTCAAAACAAGCAGCAACGCAAAAGCCACTTTGGGCGTCACAAGCAAAGCGCTTGCGCTTGACTTCGCATGAAGCAGAATGCTTTCTGAAGCCACGAGCGGACGTTGCTCTCCCGCACTGTTTTTTATCCTTGCGTTCTGAAAAAAACGTTGGGTATAAATGGGCGAGAAACACTGCTCACGCAATCCCACGATTGTATCGGCTTCCGCACCAAGAAGTAAGCTCTGACCAAACTGATGCCAGGGACTCTGCGCTGTGTGGTTGTTAAGCATTGAGCGGAACGTTTGATCGGGAATTGCGGCAGGCCATATCACTTGGCCATCCAAACAATCAACAATCTTATCAATCGCCATCGTCACACAATTATTGGAAAAGAAATCGTAGCGATACACTCTGTGTTCCGGTTGCGCATTCTTCTCCAGAGCGGCAATCAATCGTGCCTTCTCTGCCGATGTCAGGTTCAGCACTTGTTCATCAACCCTTCTGCCTTGCATGGCATACTGATAAATAAACCGATTAAAGGGTGCCACACCCAGCATATAGTTCGTTTCGCCCAAAATAAACCGACCTAAGAAATAGGGACTATCAAAATCAAAAATCCCGTAATTATAAGTCCAATCCATCCCCGTTTGCGGATGACACACGCGAATTGCAGTATGTCCATAAAGCTCATACCCTGCTTCGCCCGGATGACACGTCAACAAACTTATCTTGTAAGCCCCAAAATCTGACTCCATTTCAGCCTTGGATTGAACGTGCAATCCCCACGCCAGCAAGAATGCCACTAATATGCGTAAAGTTGTATTCATTCTGCAAAAGTACTGTTTTTTTATGACTTATCGGCAGATTTCACTATATAATATATGTACAACCGTATTTTTAGAGCTCCTCACAATCAAAAAAACAGTGAAACAAGTCCATAAGAAGTCTGCTCAAGAAAAACACCTCAGACAAAAAGGTGCGCTCAAGTAATCTTGGGCACACCTTTTTTATTTACTGGTTTTCATGTATCATTGCTATGCGAATAACATTCGGCGCATGCAGATAACATCGCTCAGTAGCAAGCCGTACGGCAGTCATTTTATCCACTCGGAGTACGGACGCAATTGTTTACAAGATAAGCACATTGACTAACAACGAAGCGACACAAAGATCAGCCCTTACAACTCTTCGGCAAGCGCAATCTTAAAGACCATAACAAGCTTAAAAACCTTATCGCCACTGGCAGACACCCCTGCTAAAACGAAATCAAGCGACAATGCTTGGCTATTTCATCACAAAATGGCGAAATCGTACGCGGGAACGTGCGCGAATAACCACGACCGTCAATCATGTGATTCAAACCATGGTAGCACAGACACAACCGTTTCTTGGACCGCGAAAGCGCCACATACAGTTTTCGGGCATCCTCCATTTTTTCCTCCTCGGTTTTACTGTTAAAGAAGGGATACACACCATCCACAACGCCAAGCACAATCACATTATCAAACTCCAATCCCTTCGCTTTATGAACCGTTGTCACAAACACACGCTCCAGGCGTTGGCGCATCGCTTGACTTTCACACAAATCGGTTTCACGATAGGTATTCAAATCCATCAAATAATGCTCCAGCTGAGCCCGCAACGTGGGAGCCACTTCGGTATTAATCACATCCATTCGAAGGTATTCCATGATGTAATCCAATTTTGGGATTTCCAATTGCAGCTCACCCACAATATATTCCATTTCAGACAAGAGTCCACACCCATCTTGTGGAGCTGCGGCATACATATTTTGCAACGTATGGAAGAAAGCCACCACATACCGATCCACCAATCGCTTGACTATGCGCTTCATCTCCTTGCTTTGCATGCGCTGCTCATGAAGCTCTTGCTTTTTCTTTGATTCACGGTAACATAGTTCCATCAAATGCCAGGTTGCCAGGATATCATCATTAGCCAAATGCGAATTTTCACCCTCTAAGCCGAATTGCTCCAA
>JAGBYN010000153.1 GCA_017628775.1 Bacteroidaceae bacterium
AAAATGGTTTTGTCGCCCCGACAAACGTTGAGTTGCGGCGATGTGGGATACATCGTTTCGGGTATCAAAACAGCCACCGAAGTCAAGGTGGGCGACACCATCACCTCGGCCAGCAATCCCTCGCCCACAGCCATTGAGGGGTTTGAGGAAGTAAAGCCCATGGTCTTTGCGGGCATCTACCCCATTGAAACAGAGGACTTTGAAATGCTGCGCGCCTCATTAGAGAAACTGCAGCTCAATGACGCATCGCTTACATTCACCCCCGAATCGTCGGTAGCGCTTGGATTTGGTTTCCGCTGTGGTTTCCTCGGCATGTTGCACATGGAGATTGTACAGGAGCGATTGGACCGAGAGTTCAACATGAATGTCATTACCACAGTGCCCAACGTGTCGTACAAAATCTTCGACAAACATGGCAACATGAAAGAAGTGCACAACCCCGCGGGCATGCCAGATGTCCTGGAAATCGAGCATATCGAAGAACCTTATATTAGAGCCTCAATCATTACGCGAACCGACTACATTGGCAATATCATGACCTTGTGTCTTTCGAAGCGTGGCGAACTGATCAAGCAGGAATACGTCAGCGGCAATCGCGTGGAATTGCATTACGATATGCCTTTAGCAGAAATCGTCATCGACTTTTACGACAAGCTCAAGTCTATTTCAAAAGGATATGCTTCATTCGACTACCATCCCATAGGGTTCCGTCCGTCACGATTGGTGAAGCTCGATATTCTGCTCAATGGCGAGCCAGTCGACGCTTTATCCACACTCACCCACGTTGACAACTCCGTTTATTTTGGTCGTCGCATGTGCGAGAAGTTAAAGGAACTCCTTCCGCGTCAGCAATTCGACATTGCCATTCAAGCGGCAATCGGTGCAAAAATCATTGCCCGCGAAACGGTTAAGCAGTTGCGCAAAGACGTAACCGCTAAGTGCTACGGGGGCGACGTGTCCAGAAAGCGTAAATTGCTTGAAAAACAAAAACGCGGAAAGAAGCGAATGAAAGAAATCGGCAACGTACAAGTACCACAAAAGGCATTCTTGGCTGTGCTGAAGTTGGATTAGCCGAATTAACAATAGTCAGGAAAAGGTGGATATTTTAGCGCAAGATATTAAGTACATGAAAGGCGTGGGGCCACATAAGGCTGATTTATTCAAGAAACATTTGAAAATCACAAGCCTGCGCGACCTCCTTTACAATTTTCCTTTTAGATACATTGACCGAACTGAAATCCTTACCATTAACAGGTTGGTTGATGGCATGGACTATGTTCAGTTGCGAGGCAAGATTGTTGATTTCGACGCGCCTCAGGGCGAAGGCACAAAACGCAGAATACGCGCTATTTTCACCGACGGCACTGGCTACCTCGACCTCGTTTGGTTTAACGGCATCAAATACGTTACCGACAATTACAAAATCGGGCAGGACATGCTTATCCTGGGCAAACCCACATTCTTCAACGGGCGCCCAAACATCGTGCATCCCGAAATCGAAACCGTCAACGAGCAAAAGGGTATAAGAAAAGCCATGTACCCCAGGTACCACATGTCTGAAAAACTTGAAGGACGCATCACCCAACGTTTCTTATCCGAACTGGTGCAAAGCGCATTGCATCTCGTTGAAACGAAAATCCAGGAGTCCTTGCCCAGCGACATCATCGAAAAGCATCAATTTATCGACCTCTACACCGCCCTGAGGGCCATGCATTTCCCCAGCAACTCGGAGGAATTAGCTAAGGCACGAAGCAGATTGAAGTTCGAGGAATTGTTTTACCTGCAGTTGGAAATCCTCAGATACGCAAAATTACGCCAAAAAACCGGAGGGTTTTACTTCCCTAAAATAGCCGACAACTTCCATCAATTCTACAATCAACTACCCTTTAATCTGACTGAAGCGCAAAAAAGGGTCGTCAAAGAAATACGAGCCGATTTTACGACCGGCAAGCAGATGAATCGCCTGGTGCAAGGCGATGTCGGTTCAGGTAAAACCTTGGTGGCACTGCTTAGCGCTTTGATTGCCGTGGACAATGGCTTTCAGGCGTGCCTCATGGCGCCTACTGAAATTCTGGCCGAGCAACATGTCAATACGTTTAAGGCCTTCCTCAAGGATTTGCCCGTAAATGTCGAGCTGCTCACGTCATCGGTTAAGGGAAAGCAGCGCAAGACCATTCTGGAAGATTTAGAGCGAGGCAAAATCCAAATTATCGTGGGCACTCATGCCTTAATAGAACCCACGGTTAAGTTTCAGAACCTAGGATTCTGCGTGATCGACGAGCAACATCGATTTGGTGTTAAGCAACGGGCTGCGATGTGGGAAAAGAACGCCACCCCACCCCACATCCTGGTGATGACCGCCACGCCGATTCCCCGCACGCTTGCCATGACGCTTTATGGCGATCTGGACGTTTCGGTCATCGACGAACTGCCGCCCGGCCGAAAGCCCATACAAACCAAACACTACTATTTAAACAAAAGCAACAATCTCGTTCAGGGCATTAATCACGAACTGCAAGCCGGACGCCAAATCTACGTGGTGTATCCGCTCATTGAAGAAAATGAGAAATCCGACCTGATGGACCTGCAACAAGGCTACGAGAACCTTTGCAAGGAATTTCCGCAGTATCGTGTCGGAAAAATTCACGGCAAACTTAAGCCTGCGGAGAAGGAAGTAGAGATGAATAAATTTGTAAAGGGCGAAACGCAGATCCTTGTTGCTACCACTGTGATCGAGGTTGGCGTTAATGTGCCCAATGCCACAGTGATGGTTATTCAACACGCCGAACGCTTCGGGCTCGCTCAGCTCCATCAGTTGCGCGGACGTGTGGGGCGCGGTTCTTCCCACAGCTATTGCATTCTGCTCACACCATTTGAATTATCTGCCCACACGCGCCGACGCATGGAGATTATGGTTGAAACAAACGATGGGTTTATCATTGCTGAAGAGGACCTAAAACTACGCGGACCAGGCGACCTGGAAGGAACGGCACAAAGCGGATTGCCTATCGACCTTAAGATCAGCAACCTTACGCGCGACGCCGACATCATGACACTTGCTCGCGAAACCGCTCAAAGCATCCTGAAAGCTGACCCCGACGAAACGCTCCCCATGTATGACGTGTGCCGTAAGCAATTAAAACTGCTGAAAAAACAATGGCAGGATTTCTCCGAAATTTCATAGAGGACTTTTTTGAGAGATGAGAGTTTAGAGAAGTTAGAGGCTTTGCCTCTTTCAGCCGGTAAACATTCTGAGGCGTAACGGCCTGAAAGGCCAATAAGCCCATAGCCCAGGGCAGCGCCCTGGGTTGGTTAACAGCGTGGAGTTGCGCCCTACAAGGGCAAAAGCCTTATTATTTATGGTTTACACTCAAACAAGATGCCGAAGGTATCTCCTCTCTGTGACATGTGACACGTCACACACATTTAATCTCAACTCTCATCTTCCCCCCCTCAAGAGGCAAAGCCTCTAACCCCTCTCAACTCTAAACTTTAAAAAATTACTATAAACTCTCAACTTTAAAACCCCTCTAAACTCTCAATCCCAAATTGCTTTACATTCACATACCCTTTTGTAAACAGCGATGTGTTTACTGTGATTTCTACTCAACGATCTACGACAGCGAGGTGAGTCAACAGTATGCAGAAGCATTATGTGCAGAACTGAAGACCTACAAAACCGCGACCAGCACCCCCCTGCAAAGCATATATATAGGTGGAGGAACGCCTTCGATACTCAAGCAGGAGGTTTGGGCTAAAATATTGAGTTGCTTACACGAGTGTTTTCAATTAGCCAGCACCACCGAATTTACTGTAGAAATGAATCCCGACGACGTCTGCTCCACGTTGATCGACACATTCATCTGCGCAGGCGTAAACCGAATCAGTTTAGGCGTACAAACGTTCAACAACGAAACCTTAAGCCTGTTAAACCGGCGGCACACGGCGCAGCAAGCCATCGCCGCCATTAACCTGATCCACGCGAAAGGCCTGCACAATATAAGCATCGACCTCATTTACGGCTTGCCCAATCAATCGCTCGAAGATTGGAAAAATGACTTAAAAACAGCATGCCGCCTGCCCATTAAGCACCTCTCGGCCTACAACCTCATGTACGAACCTGGCACAAAACTCAGCGCGATGAAAGAAACGGGCGCCGTCAGCGAAGCGCCAGATAAGCTTATCGAGCAAATGTACTTGACGCTGTGCCACACGCTGGCTCACGAGGGATTCTCACATTACGAAATCTCAAATTTCGCAAAACCCCATTATGAGTCCAAGCATAATTCCGGATATTGGAACGCCACACCCTACATTGGCGTAGGGGCAGGAGCACATTCCTTCAACGGCGTCGATCGGTTTTACAACCGCCCCAACGTCCAGGCCTACATCCGCCATGCGGGTCGTCCGCCCCGAGAAACCGAACCCTTAACGCCCCAGCAGCGCATCAACGAATACGTCTTCACGCGCCTGCGCACCTCGACAGGAATCGACCTCGCGCACTTCGCCAACCGATTTGGCGAATCCGAAACCCGCCGCATTCTCAGCATCGCAGAACCATTCATCAGCCGAAAGCAAATGCTAATCGCCAACAATCATCTCTCCATCAGCGAGCAGGCCATCCTTGTTTCCGATGATATCATGAGCGAATTCATGAGAGTCTAAGCCCAAAGCGCCCCCCAGCCTGCACAGTCCGCATGGCATCCCCCCCTGAATGGGCAAAAGCACTGCACACACACGCAAACAACAACATTAACTCATAAATACTCAAATTAATTTATGTACAGATCACATCATTGTGGCGAACTACGCCTCTCTCACGTTGGCACCCAGGTCACACTTTCCGGATGGGTGCAACGAATCCGAAAAATGGGTGGAATGACATTCATTGACCTACGCGACCGCTACGGCATCACCCAGCTCGTGTTTAACGAAGAACACGACCCCGCGCTGTGCGAACAAGCCAACAAGCTGGGCCGTGAATACGTACTGCAGGTTGTCGGAACAGTGAGCGAACGCTTTGCAAAAAACAACGCCCTCCCCACGGGCGACATTGAAATTAACGTTTCGCAACTCACCATCCTCAACGCATCGCTCACCCCCCCATTCACCATCGAAGCCAATACCGACGGGGGCGACGATATCCGCATGAAGTACCGATACCTCGACCTGCGCCGCGACGTCGTCAGAGCAAACCTCGAACTGCGCCATAAGTTCTGCATCGCCGTGCGCAATTTCCTCGATGGCCAAGGCTTTCTTGAAGTCGAAACACCCGTGCTCGTGGGTTCAACACCCGAAGGCGCACGCGACTTCATTGTGCCCTCGCGCATGAACCCCGGACAGTTCTACGCACTGCCCCAAAGTCCGCAAACGCTCAAGCAGCTCCTTATGGTTGCTGGCTTCGACCGTTATTTCCAAATCGTGAAGTGCTTCCGCGACGAGGACCTCCGTGCCGACCGCCAACCAGAATTCACGCAAATCGACTGCGAAATGTCGTTCGTTGAGCAGGACGATGTTATCAACATGTTCGAAGCCCTTACCAAGCACCTTTTCAAGGAAGTTCGGGGCGTTGACTTAGGCACCGAGCCATTCCTCCGCCTGCCATGGGCTGAAGCCATGAAGCGCTTCGGATCCGACAAGCCCGACATGCGCTTCGGCATGGAGTTCGTCGAACTCATGCCCACGCTTAAAGCCACAGGCACGTTTGCCGTGTTCAACGATGCCGAATACATCGGCGGCATCTGCGCACCCGGTTGCGCCAACTACACGCGCAAGCAAATTGACGAACTCACAAACTTCGTCAAGAGCCAGCAAATCGGAGCCAAGGGCCTCGTTTATGCCAGAGTCGAAGCTGACGGCACCGTGAAAAGCTCAGTCGATAAATTCTACACTCAAGACGTGCTTCAACAAATGCGCCAGGCCATGAACGCCAATCCAGGCGACCTCATCCTCATCCTCAGCGGCGACGACGCCATGCGCACGCGCAAGCAACTTTGCGAGCTCCGCCTGCTCATGGGCGACCGCCTCGGCTTGCGCAAGAAAGATGAATTCGCATTGCTTTGGGTGGTCGACTTCCCCATGTTCGAATGGAATGCCGACACGCAACGCTACGTGGCCATGCACCACCCCTTCACCGCGCCCAAGCCCGCCGACATTCCTCTGCTCGACACCGACCCCTCGGCCGTCTGCGCCAATGCCTACGACATGGTGTGCAATGGCGTTGAAGTGGGCGGAGGCTCCATCCGAATCCACGACGCGCAGCTGCAAGCCAAGATCTTCCAAACCCTCGGCTTCACCCCCGAGCGTGCGCAAGAGCAGTTTGGCTTCCTCATGAACGCGTTTAAATACGGTGCGCCCCCTCATGGCGGACTCGCCTATGGCCTCGACCGCTTCGTCAGCCTCTTCGCTGGGCTTGACAGCATCCGCGACTGCATCGCCTTCCCAAAGAACAACGCCGGTCGCGACGTCATGCTTGACGCCCCCTCGTTTGTCGATCAGACGCAGCTCGATGAGCTCCAACTCAGCATTTGTCCCAAAGAAGCACAATAAAGCAAACAACAACCCAAATAGTGAGAGAGGGCGTGCCCAATAGGCGGACACGTCCTCTCTTTTTCATTTAATATAAGCAAACGACATTGTGCCATCCACATACACCTCAAAAAACCATTAATTCGTATTGGTTATTCGGGTGTTTTTATTAATTTTGCGAAATATTTTTAGGAACACACTATTTCAAGAATTTATCAAGTTAAAACACATAAATATTATGAAATTTCAAGAACGTCAAGGTTTAAACTTGTTTGAAATCAACAAGCAAGTGCTCGCGCAATGGGATGAGCAGGACCTTTTTCATAAATCTATGTCGGAACGTGAGGGTGCACCTGAATTCGTGTTTTTCGAAGGACCTCCTTCTGCCAATGGACATCCAGGTATTCACCACGTCATGGCGCGTACGATCAAGGATGTGTTCTGCCGCTTTAAAACCATGCAAGGGTTCCAGGTGAAGCGAAAGGCGGGATGGGACACGCATGGCTTGCCTGTAGAATTGGGCGTAGAGAAAGAATTGGGGATTACCAAGGAGGATATTGGCAAGAGCATTAGTATTGAGGAATACAATGCGCAATGCCGTCGCAACGTGATGATGTTCACCCAAGAATGGGCAGACCTAAGTCACCTTATGGGTTATTGGGTTGACATGGAAAACCCATACATCACTTATGAAAATGGATATATCGAATCGCTTTGGTGGCTCCTAAAGCAATTATACAATAAAGGCCTTTTATACAAAGGTTACACCATTCAACCCTATTCGCCTGGCGCGGGAACAGGTCTGTCAAGTCATGAGTTGAACCAACCAGGATGCTACCGCGACGTAAAGGACACGACAGTTACGGCGCAGTTTGAAATCACAGATGCGCCTGAAGCGTGGAAGAAGCATGGCAAACCAGTGTTCTTGGCTTGGACAACAACGCCTTGGACATTGCCATCAAACACCGCGCTTTGTGTGGGACCAAACATTGACTATGCAGTAGTTGAAACATTTAATCCTTACACAGGCGAACCTGTGACAACTGTTATTGCCAAGGCACGAGTTAATGCATACATGAAAGCGGAAGGCGCGAAAGCAGACATGGCGGCGTATGCCCAAGGCGATAAGGTTGTGCCTTACAGAATCATTGAAGAACTCAAGGGTCATGAACTTGTAGGTTTGCATTACAAGCAACTCATGCCATGGGTGAAGCCTCTTGAAAAGACTGGAGAATTGGCGGCTGACTTCGTTAACCAATATGCAGAAGCGCATCCTGAATTGTGCTTTACCGTGGGACAAGATCAATTTGTTGAACTTCATGAATTAGCGTTCCGCGTGATACCTGGCGATTATGTAACAACTGAAGATGGTACGGGCATTGTGCATATCGCACCGACCTTTGGTGCTGACGACGCCAAGGTGGCTCGCGATGCTCAAATTCCCTCGTTGTTTATGATTAACACCAAGGGGGAAACACGCCCCATGGTGGACCTTACGGGTAGATTTTACATTCTGGAAGATTTGTCAGAAGCGTTTAAGGCAGCATGCGTGAGCGAAACTTACAACAACCATGCTGGCGACTACGTAAAAAATGCATTTGCACCAGAATTCAACATTGACGGTAAATATGATGCTGCTGCAGCGGAAAAGGCAGAGGATTTGAATATCGTGCTCTGCATGGAGATGAAGCAGGAAGGTGTTGCTTTCAAGATTGAAAAACACGTGCACAACTATCCACACTGCTGGCGCACAGACAAGCCTGTCCTTTACTACCCTCTTGACTCATGGTTTATTCGCTCAAGTTCTGTTAAGGAGCGAATGATGGAGCTAAACAAGACAATTCTATGGAAACCTGAATCAACGGGAACGGGAAGATTTGGCAAGTGGCTTGAAAACCTCAATGACTGGAACTTGAGTCGCTCGCGCTATTGGGGAACACCACTTCCAATTTGGCGCAATGCAGAAACACGCGAGGAGATTTGCATCGGTTCTGTAGAAGAATTATACAATGAAATAGAAAAGGCGGTTGCCAAAGGCGTTATGAGCGAAAATCCCTTGAAAGCCAAAGGATTCGTGCCAGGCAATTATGACAAGGCGAATTATGAACTTATTGATTTGCACCGTCCTTATGTGGATAACATTAAATTAGTGAGCGACAAAGGCAATGTTTTGACTAGAGAATTGGATTTGATTGACGTTTGGTTTGATTCAGGCGCTATGCCTTATGCTCAAATCCACTATCCTTTTGAAAATAAAGAAGCCCTTGACAAGCGCACATGCTACCCCGCTGATTTCATCGCTGAGGGCGTTGACCAAACACGTGGCTGGTTCTACACGCTCCATGCCATTGCAACAATGGTGTTTGACAGCGTGGCGTTCAAAGCAGTGATTTCAAATGGGTTAGTGCTTGACAAATTTGGTCAAAAGATGTCGAAACGCCTTGGAAATGGTATTGACCCCTTTGAATGCATAGAGGAATTTGGTTCGGACGCTGTGCGTTGGTATATGATTACCAACTCTGCGCCTTGGGACAACCTTAAATTTGACAAGGACGGCGTAAAGGAAGTAACTCGCAGTTTCTTTGCAAAATTATTCCAAAGTTACTCTTTCTTCGCAATGTATGCCAATGTAGATGGATTTGACCCTCAAACTGCACAAGTGGCAATAAACGAACGTCCTGAAATTGACCGCTGGATTCTTTCTGAATTGCAGACCCTGATTAAGAACGTGAAGGAGGCATACGAAGAATACGAACCCACACGCGCTGGACGTATGATTGAAACATTTGTGGCAGATAACTTATCAAATTGGTATGTGCGTCTGAACAGAAAACGATTCTGGGCTGGAGAAATGAATACAGACAAGCTTTCGGCTTATCAAACTTTGTACGAATGCTTGCTGACGACGAGCAAACTCATGGCCCCCATCGCGCCATACTATGCAGACCGCTTATACAGGGACTTGACAGAAGGCGTTGAACAAAAGGCTGAAAGTGTGCACCTTGATTTATTCCCCATTGCCAATGAAAGCATGATCTGCAAAACGTTGGAAGAACAAATGGGTCTTGCACAAAAAATTACGTCAATGGCGCTCTCATTGCGTAAGAAAGAACGAATCATCGTACGCCAACCCTTGCAATGCATTTCAATACCATTGACAGATGCTCAGATGAAAACAAACATCGAGGCGGTGAAACAGTTGATTCTTGATGAAATTAACGTTAAGGAACTGGTGTTTGTTGAAGGAGATATGCTTGAAAAGAAAGTCAAATGCAACTTCCGCGTCATGGGTAAGAAATTTGGAAAGTTGATGAAAGCCGTTGCTAACGCATGCGAAAATCTGAGCAAACAAGAAATAGCTGCATTAGAACAAGGCGAAGTAAACATTGACATTGAAGGACAAACAGTTACCATAGAACGCGCCGACGTAGACATCATTTCTGAAGATATGCCTGGCTGGACTGTAATTAATGAAGGTAACCTTACCGTAGCTCTTGACCTCACAATAACAGAAGCGCTGAAGCAAGAAGGCGTGGCGAGAGAAATCATTAAACGAATCCAAAATATCAGAAAAGAAAGTGGATATGAAATCACAGATCGGATCCGTATTGTGATAGCGCCAAATGCAGAACTTCAAGCGGCGGTGGAAACTTACAGAAATTACATCTGTACGCAAGTGTTAGCTGAGAATATTGATTTTAGCGAAAACAATGGTCAAGTCATTGATTTTGAAGACTATCAAGTTAATGTGACTGTTGAAAAATTATAGTCAGCACAAGTAAAGTTTAGGAGACTAAGTTTTTTCGATTGAAAGACTTTCTCCTAAACTTATAAAAAGTAAATCTTGTAAAAAATTGACTAACCAAAATATAAATCTTTAAATAAGAAAATCATGGAAAAGCCAAGATATTCAGACGAAGAACTTCAGGAGTTTCGTGAAATCATTGAGAAAAAAATCGCACTGGCACGACGCGACTACGACGACATGATGGATTCGATAAACAACCCTCATGGCAACGACGTTGTCGACACCATGCCCACCTACAAGGCGCTTGAAGAAGGAAGTTTGTCGCTTTCGAAAGAGGATCTCACGATGATGGCGCAACGTCAATTGAAGTTTATTAACGGACTTGAAGCGGCCCTTGTGCGCATTGAAAACAAAACTTACGGCGTTTGCCGCGTAACGGGCAAGCTCATCCCGAAAGAACGACTCAGAGCAGTGCCCCACGCAACGCTTTCTATAGAAGCGAAGCAACAACAGAATATGTAGGTCAATATAAATTAGGATTCAGAAATTTAGATTACAAGGATAAAAGTAAAGACACACTTTTAGAAAACGCACATCTTCATTTCTGATTCCTAATTTATGGTTTATACGACGTAGTTGCTGAATCCCAGAATAAGCGCTGCCTACGTCAACACGAATTTCTCTCTAAGTTTGCAGAGTGAGCGACGCAGTCGCTTAAATACAAAAAGAAAAAGATAAAATTTAGATAACTATTGATCGTTTTTTTACCTTTGTTGTAGTAAGGAAGAATCGGTCTGCTGAAAAGGAAAACCAGGGATTTCACAAGATAAAATCTATGATTCGTTTAGGTCCTTTCCAGCATAGTTGCAAAGACCAGATAGAAAGTCATGACTTA
>JAGBYN010000154.1 GCA_017628775.1 Bacteroidaceae bacterium
GATTACATCGGATATTCTCCCAACTCTCAACTCTCAACTCTAAACTCTCATCTCTAAACTCAACGGCATATGCGATTGGTGCGTCGATTGGACGACGGGCCGACACGGTGATCGGCCCCTACATGCCGGATGGATTCTCTCAACTCTCCTCTCTCAACTCTCAACTTTCCTCTCTCAACTCTCAACTTTTTTGCCCCCGAAGGCTGCGCTTTGCACTTTCGCCTTAAACAAAAAATGGTGTGGCAATCCTTGCGGTTGCAACACCATTTCTGTCTTCTTGCTCTATCGCCTTACTTTTTTATCAAGGCGTCTTTTCTTGGTCTTCGGTAGAGGTCCAATTCTTAAATTGTTTTATGTTGCTTTTCAGGACTTCTTGGTCGAGGTTAACGCCTGCGCCATGTCGGCCTGCCACTGATGCGGTGTAAATGCTGATTTTGATTCCGGGAATTGTGGCGAGAATGGACGCACATGCCATAATGGTTGAGCCTGTGGTCAGTACATCGTCGATCAAAAGGATGTGTTTGTCCTTTAGTTCATGATCGTTATTAGTGGTTATTGGCTGGGTGAGTTGAAATATATTGGCTACGTTCTTTGCGCGTTGCTCATGGTTCAAGTGTGTTTGCGTTACATTGTTTTTGATGCGTTTCACCGCTTTCGTATGAATGGGAATCTGGGTTATTTGCTGAATCCCTTTAGCGATGTACTCGCTTTGGTTGTAGCCTCTTTGGCGCATGCGCCTTGCGGATAATGGTATGGGAATGATATAGTCTATGCCATTGAAGAAATCTGTTTTTTCAACCTGTTTCGCCATGAGCCGACCGAGGTAAATGCCAAGGTCGGTGCGCTCATTATACTTCAATTGGACAATAACATTGGTGTAGGCATTCTCTGGGTGGTAGTGGAACAACGCGTTTCCCCTGACAATAGGAATTTTAGCCCAAAACAAACGTTCGATGGGGTTGCCTGCAGTGCCATTGTAGTTGGTGAGAGGTAAATCCATGAAGCATGGTGCACAGATATGCTCTTCGTGTGGCGTTAATCGTCTGCCACATACCAGGCAGTGAGTGGGGAAAAACACCAAACGAAGGTCTGTAAGAAAAGTTTTAAGTGTCGTGAAAAACATGTTTTGCTTCACTTCTTTTACTTTATTATTGAAGTTTCGCAAGTGCTCAACTTCTTAGGTTGTATGATTTTAAGGTTGCTCAACTAATAAGGTCTTGCCAAACTAATAAGGTCTTTAAGGTCATTAAAGTCATTAAAGTCGTTAAGGTCTTTAAGGTCGGGCAGACTACATGGGAGATTCTCTAAACTCTCATCTCTAAACTCTCAACTTTCATCTCTAAACTCTCAACTTTCATCTCTAAACTCTCATCTCTCTCTCCTTTCAACGCTTTAAAAGCAAAAGAGGTTGTATTGGATCGTAAGATTTCAACACAACCTCTTTTGTATGATAACGTAACGATGTTTGACGAAGGAATTTAATCAATGGCGCAATGCTGTGCCATGCCCTCTTGATTACATCTTAAAAGGGAAGATCGTCGGCAGGAGCCTGTGGAATATCCGCTGCTGTAGGTGCAGGGATATCAATTGAAGCTGCGGGTGCGCCCATTGCTTCGGGTGCTGCAGCAGGAACAACACGCCATGCACGAACATCGTTGTACCAACGTCCGTTGTATTCGCGTGCATTTATATCAAACGATACTGTGAGTTCGTCGCCAAGCTTGATGTTGAACTCATTGATTTTATCTTCTCCAAAAACGTTGAACGCACAGCGACGTGGGTATTGTTCGTGTGTTTCAATAACGTAATCCTGTGATGCCCATGCAGCTCCTGAACGTGCTGATTGTCCGCTACGCTTTTCTAAAACTGCAATAATTTTGCCTGTTATTTCCATATAAAAAACTGTGTATTTGAAATCAGTCGCAAATTTACATTTTCTTTTTGTTAGAATGACATTTTTTAAAATTAAAATAGAAGTTTAATCGTAAAATTTTATGTACTTTTGTGACTGAATAGTAACATGAGGAGAGATGCTGCAAGTATGATTACGTTTTGAGATGTAGCATCCCTTTATAATATGATTAAGAATATGAAATTTGTTGTATCAAGTTCATTACTGTCAGCTCGTTTGCAAACGATTGGACGAGTGATTGTGCCTAAGAGTAGTTTGTCTATTCTTGAATATATATTGTTTAAGATCGAAGGTAATACATTGACGCTTACTGCTGCGGACAATGAAACCGTGCTGACCACAACTTTGGATTTAGTTGAGTCGGAAGAGGATATTGAGTTTGTGGTTCACGCCAAGATTATTCAGGATGCGATTAAGGAAATCCCCGAGCAGCCTGTTGATTTCTATGTTAATCCCGAAACTTATGCCATTACGATAGAGTACCTCAATGGTCAGTATAATGTGGTGGCTCAAAGTGCAGAGCAGTATCCTTTGCCTCCTAATGTAGAAGAAGCAAATACGCAAATTACCATTGATTCACAATTGCTTTATGCAGGGATAAACCGCGTGATGTTTGCAACTTCAAACGAACCCTTGCGTCCTCAAATGACAGGTATCTGCTTTGATCTTAAAGAAGATTCATTAACCTTGGTGGCTACAGACGCGCAAAAAATGTCGTGCACCACATACCCTGGTTTGAAGAGCGAAGCACCTGGCTCATTTATCTTACCCAAGAAGCCTGCGATGTTGTTGCGTAACTTCATTGTTAAAGAAGAAGGTGAAACCAATATTAGGTTTGCACCACGTAATGCGATCTTCAAAACAGAATCCTACACGATGATTTGTCGTTTAGTGGAGGGCGTATATCCCAACTACAAAGGTGTTATCTCTCAGAAGAACGATATTCATGTGACGATCAATCGTGCGGCTTTGATGAGTACGCTTCGTCGTGTGTTGATTTTCTCAAACTCTGCCAGTTCAGCGGTTAAATTGAATTTCTCAAACAACCGTCTTACCATCACCAGCCATGAAATTGACTTCTCGAAGTCAGCTGAAGAATCATTGTTGTGCGATTACCAACACACACCTTTAAGCATTGGTTTCCATGGCGCGCATCTTCAGGAAATTGTGAGCAATATTGATAGCGAGGAAGTGGTGATGCAATTAGCTGGACCATCGCGCGCAGGATTGTTTGTGCCTTCAACACCTTCAGAGAAAGAAGACGTCGTGATGTTGCTCATGCCTTTGATGGTTAATGATTAATCGCAGACAAACTTAATATTAGCGGATCGAAGGGACTTTGGGGCGGTATCATCCTATAACCTCATGGTCGTAAAATCATAAACAAAACTGCCCCAACTTATTATTTTACCGTTACTAAATTCAAAGAATCCACCTTAAAAGAATCATTAATATGTCGTTAAAATTGACGCGTCCGTTGTTGTTCTTTGATATTGAATCAACAGGATTAAGTATTGCGTACGACCGCATCGTGGAGCTGTGTTTCATTAAGATTTATCCCAATGGAAACGAAGAATCGCAGACCTTGCGTTTCAACCCCTTAATTCCGATTTCGCCAGATGCCTCTGCCGTTACAGGGATAACCAATGAGGATGTGGCTGATTGTCCAACCTTTAAGGAAAAGGCTGCGGAATTGGCGCAAATCTTTTCGGGTTGCGACATTGCAGGATATAATTCTAACAGTTTTGATGTGCCTTTATTGGTTGAGGAGTTTTTGCGTGCAGGTGTAGATTTCGATATCTCCAAAGCGAAGTTGGTGGATGTACAAACCATCTTCTTCAAGAAAGAACCTCGCAATTTAACTGCCGCTTATCGTTTCTACTGTGATAAGAATTTAGAAGATGCCCACAGTGCTTTGGCGGATACGCGTGCGACCTATGAAGTGCTTAAGGCTCAATTGGAACGCTATGATGATTTGGAAGGTGATGTGAATTTCTTGTCGGACTTCACAAAGCGCAACGATAATGTGGATTTAGCCGGCCGAATCGTTTACAATGAACAACGCCAGGAAGTGTTTAACTTTGGAAAGTATAGAGGTAAACCCGTGGTGGAAGTGTTACAACGTGATCCTGGCTTTTATGCTTGGATGATGCAAGGTGATTTCACACAAAACACCAAGCAAGTGTTGACAAAATTAAAATTACGCATGAGGTGATGGTGTGGAGTCTTCCAACCAAATCATCTTCTAAGCCTATATTTGACGCATGAAAGGAAAACATATCGTATTAGGAATTACAGGGAGCATAGCTGCATACAAGGTGTGCTCCCTTATTCGTTTATTGATCAAGGCAGGGGCTGAGGTGCAAGTGGTTATTACGCCTGCCGGTAAGGAGTTTATTACGCCCATTACGCTTTCGGCATTAACGTCGAAGCCTGTGATTAGTGAATTCTTTGCTCAGCGCGATGGTTCTTGGCACAGTCACGTTGATATCGGACAATGGGCTGATTTGATGGTTGTTGCTCCAGCAACCGCCTCTTCAATTGCAAAGATGGCTCATGGCGTGGCCGACAATATGTTGATCACCACATACTTGTCGATGAAAGCCCCCGTTTTTGTGGCTCCGGCAATGGACCTTGATATGTTTGCACATCCCTCAACGCAACGTAATTTAGAGGTGTTGCGCAGTTATGGCAATACAATCATTGAACCCGCAACGGGCGAGCTTGCCAGCCATTTGGTGGGTAAGGGACGCATGGAGGAACCTGAAAAGATTTTTGAGTTTATCAAAGATTTTTTTGATGCTCAAAATCCAATAAACGCTCAGCCTAAACGTAAAATACTCATTACTGCGGGTCCAACCTATGAGAAAATCGACCCTGTGCGCTTCATTGGTAATTACTCCAGCGGTAAGATGGGGTTTGCTTTAGCTGAGGAATGTGCCCGTAGAGGTTGGGAGGTGGAACTCGTGTGTGGTCCTGTGAAGTACAGCAATGAACACCCCCTGATTCATCGTACGGATGTTGAAAGCGCTCAGGAGATGTATGAAGCAGCAACCTCACGTTTTGGCGCTTGCGACGCTGCTATACTCTGTGCTGCCGTAGCTGATTTTACGGTGGCTTCAGTAGCAGACCAAAAGATAAAGCGCGGTGCCAATGGGCTGGAATTAACGTTGGTGCCCACGAAGGACATTGCTGCAGCCTTGGGCGAGATGAAACGCGCAGACCAACGCCTGGTGGGCTTTGCCTTGGAAACGACTCAGGAATTTGAAAATGCACAGAATAAATTGAAACGCAAGAAACTGGACTTCATTGTGCTGAATTCATTGAACGACAAGGGAGCAGGTTTCGCACATGACACGAACAAGGTGACCATCATTCCTGTTGAGGGTGAAGCCATCCCTTATCCGCTGAAGTCCAAGAAAGACGTTGCAAAAGATATTATAGATTATTTAGTAACGCTAAAAAAATAACTTGGGACTTTTTAAATTAATCATGTTTTATGGGGGCATTTAAAGCGTTGTCTTTTTGTCGCTTTCGTCTTTACTCATCAGTCACATAGCCCGCTATGCTCCTTCTTCATAAAAACGAAATCAACTAAAAATACAATTAAAACTGTCCCAACTTATTATTTTACCGTTACTTATGTGGATATTCCGATTAACAATCCTGTGCTTACTCATGCTTCTTGTTGCTACCCCTAACCAGGCTCAGGAACTTGATGCACGAGTAACGATAAATCATCAAAAGATAGAGGGCACAAATACCTCGGTGTTTGAAAATTTAGAAGAGACGTTGAAGGAATTTATCAACAACCGTCAATGGACCAATCTTCAGTTTAAACCCAATGAGCGCATATCGTGTGCTTTTAATATAACCCTTTCTAAGTATGATGATGCTTCGGGCGAGATGCATGGCGAGTTGTTGGTGCAAAGTTCGCGCCCTGTTTACAACTCTGCCTATACCACCACGGTGTTTAGTACCAACGACCCCAACTTTAACTTTCAATTTCGTGAGTTCGATCAATTGGAATTTAGATTAGAAACGTTGGAAAATGAGCTTACGGCGCTCATAGCCTACTATGTTTATTTGATTATAGGCATGGATATGGACACGATGTCGCCGTTGGGCGGAACGGAGCAGTTGGAAGTGGCGCGCACTATTGTTAACAATGCGCAAAGCTTCTTGCTTTCCGCTAAGGGGTGGAAAGCGTTTGAGGACGACAAAAACCGTTATGCCATCATCAATGATTATTTAGACAATGCCATGGAGCCCTTCCGACAATTTCAATACGCTTATTACCGTAAGGGACTCGACGAGATGGTTGAGAATGCGGAGCGCGGCCGTGCGATGATTACTGAAAGTATGGATCTCCTGAAAACGGCCTATGCCAATCGCCCCATGTCATTGCTTCCACAGTTGTTCACCGAGTATAAGCGTGATGAGATCGTCAATATCTATCAAGGGAAGATAACGGGGAGCGACCGCGAGAAATTGGTGCTGTTGCTCAATAAAATCAATGCCTCGCAAGCCACTTATTGGCGCAAGATAAAATAATAGGTTTATAGGTGGTTTTTATTCATGAAGTGCGCAGAGTTTTTATGAACTCGTCCTCCAGAATTTTAATCCTGTTGCGTACTTCGCGGAAAAAGCGAAAGAATTGGATCCACCATAACGATAGAATCAATGTTACAACACCTTACGATATCAAACTACGCTCTGATAGAGCATTTAGACATCAATTTCGACACAGGGTTCTCTGTCATCACCGGTGAAACGGGTGCGGGTAAGAGTATTATGCTCGGTGCCTTAGCTTTGCTTTGCGGTCAGCGTGCCGATGCTAAAACCATTAAGGCTGGTGCTCAGAAATGTGTTGTTGAAGCAGAATATATGGTTGCGGGATTGGGTTTGGAACATTTCTTTGAGGATAATGAACTGGACTTTGACGGTGTGTCGTGCGTCGTGCGCCGTGAGGTCACTGCCGCAGGCAAGAGCAGAGCTTTCCTTAATGATACCCCAGTGTCCTTATCTACATTAAAAAGTCTTTCAACTTATTTAATAGACGTTCATTCACAGCATCAAAATCTATTGATGGGGCGTGAGGATTTTCTGATCGCCATCTTAGATGTTGTGGCAGCCAATACCGCATTGAGGGAGGAATACCAAACCATTTATCAAGAATGGATGTCGTGTAAACGTCAGCTTCAAGACTTCCGTGAGCGCATGCACTCAGAGAATATTGACGTGTCGTATATCAGTTTTCAACTTCAGCAATTGGATGAAGCCCAACTCCGCTCAGGCGAGCAAGAGGAGTTAGAAGCAGAGCTAGATGTTCTTTCGCATGCTGAAGACATTAAACGCATGCTTTCCGTCTCGGCACAAGCCTTAACCAGCGATGAGTATGACGTGTGTCAGCAACTGAAGGTGGCGGTGCAAAACCTAAACCGTATAGAGGCTTTTTACGGCGAATCAAAGGAATTGGCAGAGCGTCTGGAGAGTTGTCGTATCGAGATTGCCGATGTATGTGCGGAATTAGAACAAGCAGCCGAAGATGTGGCTTACAATCCAGAACGTATGGCGTGCATTGAGGAACGCTTGTCTTTGATTTACACCCTTCAAAAGAAACACCACTGTGCAACAATCGATGATTTGTTGGCTTTAACGGCCCGCTTGCAAGAGCAGATGGACGAGGCGCAGAATGCCGATCAGAAATTGGCAGAATTAGAAGCGCGCGTGGCTAAGAGTTTGGCACGTTTGGAAGATGTGGCGAAGCAATTAACCACCACGCGTGTGCAGGCTTCTACTCTTGTGGGAGCGCAAATCGTGGAGCATTTGCAGGAGTTGGGGATGCCCGCAGCGCAAATTCAATTTGAGCGTTCAGAGCGTTCCACACCCGATGCCTCGGGCATGGATAGTTTGAAACTGCTGTTTAGCGCCAATAAGAATGTGCCCGTTCAGGATGTTGCTCAAATCGCTTCGGGGGGTGAAATAGCCCGTTTGATGCTTTCGTTTAAAGCGATGCTTGCGAACCATCAGCAGTTGCCAACCATTGTGTTTGATGAAATAGACACAGGCGTTTCAGGAAAAATGGCAGAAGCGATGGCGCGCATGATGCAAAAAATGTCGGGCAACTGTCAAGTGATCTGTATTACTCACTTGCCACAAATCGCGGCTTTAGGACAAACGCATTACTATGTTTATAAATCAGACGAGGGCGATACCACCCACAGCCAAATAAAATGTTTGGACCAAGAGGCGCGCATTCAGGAATTGGCTAAGATGCTTAGTGGTGAAAACATTACTGAGGCTGCAATTCAAAATGCCAAGTCCTTGCTGAAGCTTGAAGATAAAGAATAATGCCTACTTGGGTTTAGAGTTTAGAGTTGAGAGTTTAGAGTTGAGGGTTTAGAGTTTAGAGAAGAGGCTTCGCCTCGTTCAGAGGGTCCTAAAGGTCCGTTCAGAGGTTAAGAGGAGGCTTTGGCGACTTTGTGATAAGGTCATTAAGGTCTTTGGGGGCTCAATGCTTGTGTCGATTCTGAAATATTTAGATCATTTAGACTCTATAGAAAATATAGGGCTCCATCGCTAAGCATCTACTGCTCCGCCTAACCCTGGAGTGAAGTTGATTATTTTTTATGTCACATAATACAAATCCAATATGCAAAAGATTTTTTCACTCTTTTTATTGATCGTCATAACGCTCAGTACATATGCGGCTAAGAAGCCTCAACAGGCCATCGTGAATATTGTGACTTATTCTGTTGATGGCAGTTTGTTGGCGTCGGGAAATGGTTTCTTTATTGACCAAACAGGACGCACCGTTGCTCCCTATGGGATCTTGAAGAATGCAGTTCGTGCTGAAGTGATTGATGCGAAAGGTAAGGTTTATGAAGTGGCACGCATCGTGGGTGTGAACAGTACTTACGATTTAGCCGTACTGACCATTCAAACCAAAAAGAAAAGTAAGTTTGACTATTTTTCAATCGCTAAGGATAGCGCCAAAACCAACGAAGCATTGACGTGCTATCCATATACCGTGAAGAAGGCAAAACCCATTACGGCAAAAGTCATTCAATCACAACCTTTTGATACATTGCGTTATTACACCACCTCTGTGCCCAATGAAAACCGATACTTTGGGTGTCCCTTGCTCAATGAAGCAGGTGACGTGGTGGCTGTGGTGCAACAAAATGTGGCAGACTCTGCCGTAGAAGCATGTGCCATTGATGCGCGATTCATCCCTACGTTGCGCGTCACTTCTACCAGCGCTTTCAACCGTGATTTACGCAGTGTGAAAATACCAAAGTTGCTTCCAGCTACTGAGCGTGAGGCGCACAGTTATATCCTTATGCTTGATGCTGCCGACTCTTTGGTGACAGCTACAGCGTATCAGGACTTTTTGATGACTTATCCCCAAAATGCGGATGGTTACATGGATTTCGCTACGTTCTACGTCAATCATGCCAACTATGAGCAGGCGGAGGCTTGTGTGAAATTAGGTTTTGAGCAGTGCGCCCAGCATGATATTTTACATTATTCGTGGAGTAAGATGATATATCAAATGGTGCGTGGCGGTGTGTCGTACAACGATTGGACAGCCCAGAAGTCGGCTGATGAAGCTGCTGCGGCTTATGCTCTTAATCCACAACCACTTTATCGTTTGCAGCAGGGCCACAGCCTTTTCCTGCAAGGTGATTTTGAGCACGCCAAGCAATGCTTCTCTGATGTTTGTGCCACAGATCTTGTTTCGGCTGAAACGCATTACTTGATGGCTAAATGCATCTTGCTTCAAGGGGGGGATTCTATTCAAGCCCTTGCGCAGATGGATAGTGCTGTGAATCGCTTGATGCCACCTGTTCCCAAAAATGCTGCATTTTATATTCTTGAACGCGCCCACTTACTCAGTGAAATGGGGCAGTACCGCAAGGCTGTGTTTGATTACAACAACTATGAAGGGATTATGACGCCCAAAATGCTGACCGACCGATTTTATGCCCTTCGTGCTCAGGTGGAGTTGAATGCCAAGATGTACCAACAGGCACTTGATGATATGCTTTATGCACAGACGCTCGCACCAAAGAATGCGTACTATCCTCAGGAATGTGCCCGCATTTACTTCATCGTGGGAAGCTACAACGAAGCCATTACGCAAGCCCAAAAGTCGCTTGTGTTACACCCTGAAAACTTAGAGGCTTACAGAATCATGGGATTAGCCTATTATCAGTTGGGCGAGAAAACTTCGGCACAGCAAATCTTCAAGAAGTTGATTGAGGCTGGCGATGAGTCGCTCAAGAAATATATGGAGTAAGGTAACTTGATTGATATATAACGATAAAAAGATGCGACATGCGGAACTCCGCATGTCGCATCTTTTGTCATTATAGTAGAATGGGGGAGGACGACTTCAAGCGTGAAGTCCCTTTGAGTTTTATTTCCCCATGTTGCGCATCTGCTTTAGGATTTGTTGCTGTCGTTTGCTGACGTATTTTGAGGGTTTTCCCGCATTGTATCTATGAGGGTTGGGGAGTGAAGCCGCGATAAGTGCACTTTGGCGTCGTGTTAGTTTCTTTGCTGTTGTATTGAAGTGGGCTTGTGCTGCTGCTTCTGCACCATAGATATTGGTGCCCATTTCAATGCTGTTGAGGTACACCTCCATGATTCGTTCTTTCGACCACAGCAGTTCAATGCATACCGTAAAGTAAGCTTCAATGCCTTTTCTGAACCAGGTTGATGATCCTGTGGTGAAGATGTTTTTTGCCGTTTGCTGGCTGATGGTGCTTCCGCCGCGTTTGCGTTTCCCTTCCTTGCGTTCCTCGATGGCTTTCTCGATTTGATTGAAGTCAAACCCATGGTGGTCGTAAAACAGCTGATCTTCCGACGCTACGACTGCAGCAACGAGATTTGGAGAGATGTCTTCAATATCCACCCATTCATGTTTATATGTCGCAGGCTTCCCCTCGAGCAGGTTTATGCCGCTGTTGATCAGCATGAGCGGGGTGAAAGGCACTGGAACGAATCGAAACAGCACAACGCTTCCAATACTCAGGATGAATAAGGCAAGCAATAGGTTTCTAAGGTATTTGAATAACTTCATGTTGAAAACGTGTTTTTATGGCCAAGTTGTTTGTGCATGCTTGACAAAGTGAAGAGGATGGGCCAAAATTTTGCATTTTGACTCATCCTCCTCCTTTTTATTGTGAACGAATTTAGTTCGATTAGAACTTGTAGCGATTGTCGATCACTTCAGCATCGCCCATGAGAACTTCAATCAAGTTTTCAGTACTACCGTAGAAGCTTTGAGAAACGATGTTCACAAATGCGCGTTGTGCTGCATTTTGCGCTTCAACAGTTTCGTTGAATGCTGTGTCGCCAGCATTTGCTTCCAAAACCTGAACGAAGTAAACCGCACCTGCACCTTGGATAGGACCGATGAAGTCGCCAGCCTTAGCGTTAGCAATAGCACCAGCAAGCTTAGGTTCAGCAACACCAACAAGTGTTGAACGTACGAATGAGAAGTTTGCATTAGCGATAGTGTCTGTTACAACGCCAGCTACAGCTGTAGCGTCAGCCATGCTCTTAACTTCAGCCATCTTGTTCATGGCTACTTCAGCCTTCTTGTTTTGTTGTGCCAATGTTGTTACGCCAGTCTTCACAGAAACGTTGTCCCAGTTGAGGTAACCCTTTTCGTTGATGCCCTTAACCGCCAATACCAAGAGGTGGTCTTTGTTTGCACCACATTCAAAGAGGCGTGAAACACTATTAAGTTCAGCTTCGTCGAATGCCCAACGCAATGCGTTCTTTGTGCCACCGATGTTGTTTTCAAGGCGAGTGTCGGATGTTGTAACGGCGTTCATGTCGTTCAACATGTAACCTGCAGCGAGTGCATTTGCTTCGATCGCTTCGAGTGTCGTGTTTTCAGAGAGGAACTTATTGAGCTTGCTGAGTTCGTTGCTGTAAGTCGCTTCAGAGAAGTCGTTAACGCACTTCACAACAGCGATGTCGTACTTAGTGACAGGTGCAGAAGTTTCGATAACCTTGAACACCATGCTGATGCTTTGGTCAGAAAGAACAGCCTTTACTTCGCCCTTCTTCATGCCGAAAAGTGTTTTGATTGATTGAGCTACATTAGCGTCAAGCATTTGGTTTTCGTATTGTGAAGAAGTGAACGACATGGTGTCGGTTCCTTGGTTGTACTTTTGTGCCAATTCAGCGAAAGAAGCACCATTCTTAAGTGCTGTAGCGATGCTGTCAGCAAGAGTCTTGCTTGTTTCAATGTCCTGTGCAGGCGCTGCAATTGCCATGTACTTCACTGTGTCGGGAGCTGAAACCTTAGCCAATAAACGGTAAGTGTTAACCGTGTTGTCGGTTGCAGTGTAGAACGCAGGTACTACCTTGCCAACCTTTGCAGTGTCAAGTACGCTTGCAATGTCGTTCCAACGTGCAAACGCTTCCTTGCGAACGGGAAGACCGTTGTAAGGGATGATGGTTTCAGTGTTGTTAACCAAAGTTGCAACATCTTCAGTTGTGCTGAGGTCTTCAGCAACCTTGTTGACTTCATACATCAATGCGTTCTTGTCGTCAGTGCTTGCAGTAACGTGGATATCGAGCACAGCGAGGTCGCGTGTGTCAGAGTCAATCTTGAAGAGTTCCTTGTAAGCATTGTAAGTAGCCTTGATTTCTTCGTCTGTTACTTGAGCTTCTTCGCCAGCGATTGTTGTGTAGGGAAGTGCTGCGATTGCAAGCTTAGTCTTGTTGTTCTGTTCGTCGAACGCCAACTTTGCTGAAACAGGGTTAGAGATACATGCTTGGTTCAAGGTTACGTAGAACTTTTGTTCGAGCAATTCCTTGCGAAGTTGCTTTTGTGTGAAATCCCAAATCTTAAGGATGCTTTGGATTTGTTCTACATATTCAGGACTTGTTTGCATGGCTTGTTGAAGGTTTTGTTCCTTCTTGTTCAAGAAATCTTGCAATGCAACGATGTCTAATTTACCTTCTTGAGTGGGGAAAATGCTTGCCATGAGGCGTAAGCTTGCTGCAGAACCATCGCGGAGTGCGTTTTGCATGTCGGTTTTAGAAACTTCAAAACCAGCTTCTTCTGCTTGCTTAGCGATGACTTGTGAGCGTACGAAGTCGCTCCAAACGTAATTGCGAATACCTTCAAGATCTGCGTCAGTAAGTTGTGTAGATTGTCCTTGCATTGCGCGTTGAATCTTCATTACTTCAGACATCTCGTCAACGAGGTTCTGGTATTCTACGATGTCGAGTTGATTGCCGTAAACTTCACCCACTTGTTGCTTGTTGAATGCTGCAGTAGTTTCAAGTGCGTTGAAAAGGTCACCAGCAATGAACCCGAATAATCCGAGGCCGATAGCCCCAACGAGGATAGCTCCTTTGTTTCGGATAGATTGTAATGCTGCCATGAGTTAATTTGTTTTATTTATTTTTTATTGTTTATTTCGTTTTAGGCATGAAGTTGAAACCAACTTTGAGGCGCAAAGTTAACAAAAAAACTCATGTTAGGTGTTTGTTTATCAAGAAAATTGCTGAAATCTACTTACATACCCTCATTTTTGATACGGCAAGGCGGGATTATGGCTTGAACTCTCAAGGTTCTAAGGCATTTTGAGTGAATTGGGCTTTATATGTGCTATGAAGAAATCATGAGATTCACTCCTGGGGTAGGCGTTGCAGAGATTGGGTCCTACGAAAGAGCACCACTGCAGATTCGCAATGGTGCTCTTAACTTTGTATTCCGTTTGATTAGAAATTTGTCTTTTGAACTTCAAAGTATGCTTGTGGGTGTAAGCATGCGGGGCAGAGTTCAGGTGCTTCAACGTCTTCTGTGATGAAACCACAGTTGCGGCATTGCCAGAATACCTTACCGTCCTTGCGGAATACGGTGCTGTTTTCCACGTTGTGGAGCAACTTCAAATATCTTTCTTCGTGTCCCTTTTCTGCGATTGAGATGTTGCGATACATTTCAGCGATTTCGAGGAAACCTTCTTGTTCTGCGACGTCTGCAAACTTAGGATAATCGTCAGCCCATTCTTCATGTTCGCCAGCAGCAGCTGCTCTGAGGTTGTCAATTGTTTTTCCGATAACGCCAGCGGGGTATGTTGCTGTGATTTCTACCATGCCACCTTCAAGATACTTAAACATGCGCTTAGCGTGTTCCTTTTCTTGTTCTGCAGTTTCAAGGAAGATTGCTGAGATTTGTTCAAAACCTTCTTTCTTGGCAACGCTTGCAAAGTAAGTGTAACGCATACGTGCTTGTGATTCGCCAGCAAATGTCATCATGAGGTGCTTCTCAGTTTGTGTACCTTTAATAGTCTTCATAGTGTAATGGATTTTAATTGTTAGTCATTATTGTTGTTTGATTACGATGCAAAGATAAGAGGAGATTTTGAATTGACCAAATATATTTAATCTATGAATTTATTGATTAAATAAATAGAGTGAAGGATAGCCAATCGTAAGCAAGCCCTGAATGTTTTGTGTGGAATTGGAAGTTGTTTGAAATATACCAGTCTCCATGTGTCACGCGTATTTTAGAACCATATAATAAAATAAGTGAAGATCCTCGTGATTCGCTGGCGTTAAACTTGCAGGCTGTAACAAAGTCCTGTTTTATTTTTATCAGACGGCAATCTATTTTTTTTGAACACGAATTTCTCGAATTAATAACCTGTAATATATCGATGTTTTCCTAATTTTGGTGATAAGGTAGGTTTTGAACACCCTCGTTATAAGCCCTAAAAAGAGAGCGGGACTGTGCACTACGTTTGGCACAGTCCCGCTCTCTTTATTTGTGTGTTTATAAAAAACGGCTTTTGTTTATTCTCGCATTACTTAAGGCCACGGTTCTTGAGTAAGGGCTCAATATTGGGTTCCTTACCACGGAAGTTGACGTACATGTCCATGGCATCGTCAATAGCGCCAGGCTTGAGCACGTAGTTGCGGAACTTCTCAGCGACTTCAGTGTTGAAGATATTGCCTGTTTCTTTAAATGCTTCAAAGGCATCAGCATCGAGGACTTCCGACCAGAGATAGCTGTAGTAGCCAGCAGTGTAGCCACCACCCATAGTGTGGTTGAAGTATGTGGTGCGGTAGCGTGAAGGGATTTGGCTGAGCAAACCACGTTGTCCCAATGTTTGTGCTTCAAAGGCCATTACATCGAAGTCGGCAGGAATTTCCTTCATGGTATGGAAGTCCATGTCGAGGAGAGATGCAGCAACGTATTCTGTAGTTACAAAGCCTTGTCCGTATTTTCCGCTTTGGATGAGGCGTTCCACTAAAGCATTGGGGATAATTTCGCCCGTTTGGTAGTGCTTGGCATATTCCTTGAGCATTTCGGGTTCGAACACCCAGTGTTCGTTGACTTGCGAAGGAAGTTCAACGAAGTCGCGGGGCACGCTTGCCACGCCGTAGTAGTGCACGTCGCGGAAGAGGTTGTGCAGTGCGTGACCAAATTCATGGTAAAGTGTTTCCGCTTCGTCGGCAGTGAGCAATGCAGGTTGTCCGGCTGTAGGCTTGGTGAAGTTGCACACAATAGTTACTACGGGAGCCACCTTCACGCCATCCTTATATGTTTGAGCACGGTATTGTCCGCACCATGCACCACCACGCTTGCTGGCACGTGGGAAATAGTCTAAGTAGAGCACGCCTAAATGGCTACCATCCTTGTCGGTACATTCAAAGGCCTGCGCATCGGGGTGAGGGAGGGGGATGCTGTCGATAAGGGTGAAGTTGACGCCATAGAGTTTGTTGGCAAAGAGGAACATGCCATCGCGCACGTTGTTGAGTTCAAGGTAAGGGCGAATCAATGTTTCGTCGAAATCGTACTTTGTTTTCTTGGCGCGATCAGCATAGTAACGCCAGTCCCAACCCTGGGGTTCAAAGTTTTCGCCAGCTTTCTTGATTTCAGCTTTGATGTCCTTAAGTTCCTTCTTAGCTTGCTTCAGTGCAGGCGTCCACACTTGATCCAGTAAGTTGTAAACGGCTTCAGAGTTCTTTGCCATGCGCGTTTCAAGTACGAAAGAGGCATAGTCCTCGTAGCCCATGAGCTTTGCTTTTGCCAAACGAGCCTTAACAAGCTGTGCGCACACTTCACGGTTGTCAAATTCGCCATCCTGACCACGTGAGATGTAGCCATTGAAGATTTTTTCGCGTAATGCACGGTTGTCGGCATATTGCAGGAAAGGCATGACGCTGGGGTTGTGCAGTGTAAACACCCATTTGCCCTCCATGCTATCGGCCTTAGCCGTTTCTGCAGCTGTGGCGATGAGGTTTTCGGGCAATCCGGCGAGGTCGGCTTCGTTGTCAACAATCAACTTGAAGGCATTGGTTGCCTTAAGCATGTTTTGACCGAATGTGGTTTGCAAAGATGAAATTTGCGTGTTGAGTTCGCGCAACTGAGCCTGACTTGCAGAGTCAAGGTTTGCACCGCCACGCACGAAGTCTTTGTAGGTTTCTTCAAGCAACTTCATTTGTTCCTTGTCTAAACCAGCTTGTTCTTTTTGTGCATAAACAGCCTTGACGCGTTCAAAGAGTTCTGCGTTAAGACTGATGTCGTCGCCATGCTTGGTGAGGAGTGGCGAGATTTCAGCCTGAATGGCTTGAAGCTCGTCGTTGGTATTGGCATTGGTTTGTCCGTAGAACACCATGCTGACCTTAGTGAGCAATGAACCGCTTTGATCGAGTGCTACGATGGTATTCTCGAAGGTGGGTTCTTCTGTGTTGTTGACAATGCTTTCTACTTCAGCCTTTTGCAATTCCATAGCCTTGAGGAATGCAGGCTTATAGTGCTCAGGCTTGATTTGTTCGAAAGGAGGAACGCCCCAGGGTGTGCTCCATGTTTCAAAGAAGGGGTTGTTTGTTGCCGTGTCGCCACCAGAACAACTACACATCATTGCAGCAGCGCAGGCTGCAAAAATCATTTTCTTCATGTTTGTTTATTTTTATCGTTTTTTAGTTCGTTATGGTTCTTGGTTCAATGTTTTTTTTTACATGCGCACCCTTTCGTTGGTGGTTTGCATTTTCATTTTGGCTTTAACGTCGGTTTTAGGCCCATCAGAGTTGAGGCGCACAGGATCCTTGATGGCAGGTGGCGTTCTCAAAGGTTTTGGTGTTGATGGTTTTGTGCTTTTTTGATTGGGCGCCGCCGCAGGTTTTTTATTTGTGTTCCTTTCGGGCGCCGTTGTGCTGGGATTAACTTTGACGTCGGCCTCTTTGGTTGTGGTTGAGTCGGCATTAGCCGTTGCACTTGACTGAGTTGCAAAGGGCATGAAACCTGAAGAGTTCTTAACCTTGATTTTCTTCATTTGCTCATCGCTTTCAAACCAATATCCTTCAATGTGTCGGGTGGGTTCGTCGATGATAAAATGCGTGTTGGCATAAAAGATATGCTTGCGCATGTCCCAATACAATTCTTCAGATTGGTAAACCAATTGTTTTTCAATGTCGTTGATCATCACGTGTCCGCGCAACTTCCAAAGGTTTTGGTCGTAGCAAAAGGCCGTGTCGGCTGTGATGTGCAGGTTTGTGCGCAGGTTGTTGTCGTAGCGTTCCAGGTAAAGGCCCTTTGGGAACTCCTGTCGTTGTGGTACTGTTTTGTCGAACACCCTCCACTCTTCTGCGATGATTTTATAGCGCACGATGCCAGAGTCGGAAATGAGTTTTGATACGCCATAGGTGGTCATTACCGGCAAAGAGTCACGACTTTCTATGGCCGCCCCCATAGGTGGGGCTTCCGATGTACATGCCGTTGTGGCAACAGCAACGGTTAAAAGGAAATAAATAATCTTTTTCAAGGTTAATGTTGAGAAAGGAGGGGAGTGAATAAAAAGGCGCCCATAACGCAGGGCTTCTGAACGTTGCTGCTTACTTCACCTTCCACTTGCTGAACCACGCTTCATTGAACGTGATGCCGATGCAGAGGCGGAGGTAGTTTTCAGCCATGAGTGTAGCGCTGGGTTCCACGCGTTCGTATTGTGCAGAGATGTTTAAGACGCTGTTTCTGCTCCAATAGTTGAGAATGGGGATACCGATACCAAGACTTGCGGTGTAGCTGGTTGGACCATCCTGGCCGTTGACTTTGATATAGGGAGAGGTGTATGACGCCCCGAAACGGTAGCGAATGCGGTCGCGGAAGCGTAAACCGTAGGGGTTCTTGACGTATTCAGCCCCCACGATAAATTGATGTTTGTCCTGATAGGCGCTTGTGCTTACGGTGTATTGGTTGTTGATGAACTGAGGGGATTTACAACCGTCCCACAGTTCCAGACTGTAGTCAAAACCTACGCGTAAACGGTCGCGGTGGTTCCAAACTGCACCCACAGCAAAGCAGTGGGGCATTTCGAAAGCATTGCTCAGGCGCAGGGTGTCGCCAATGGTGCCTTGACCAGACGTGACACGTTGATCGTAGTAGTTGGCCGTGCGGTTTACGTTATGTCCGATTCCGTAGGTTGCCCCTATGATGAGCGTGTTGTTGCGGTTCACCCGTTGTTCGTATTGCACCCCAAGATCCACTTTGTACGTGCGGATATCCGCATCGTACTTACGTTGGCGCGAACTGATATTGTTGTTGTTGAAAGAGGCGCCGACGCTATGGTTTAGTGAACCCCATACATATCCGAAGTTCGCACCTACTGAAAGGTTGCGGATTGGTTCGTAACCGATTCCGGCAAAGACCTGTTGCAAACCGCCATCCCCTTTATAGGTTTCGGTTTGTTTAATCTCGCCAGTGGGTTGTGCGATGCTTGACGTCGTGGTCATCTTGTAGCCAATGGTAGAGTAGGGCACAAGACCCAACGTCATGCCCAGGCGTGGTGCCAAACGGAATGCCGCAGTGATGTAATCCACCGTTGAGTTATTCAAGTTTTTGCTGCTGTTGCCACTTTCAAAGTGTGCGTATTGCAAAGAAGCACCGATGTCGAAGAGAAAGGTGAGCGAGTCGATGGCAGAGTACGAAGCAGGGTTCTTGTAATTGACCTGTTCGTTATGGCGCATGCCCAACCCAAGTCCAGCCATCCCCTTGTTAAAACCCTGTGCGCGATCGTTCATTAATCCGAATCCATAGCGCGAGTATGGAGAGTTTGAGCCATTGTTTGAGTTTTGTTGTGCATAGACGGAACCCACGCACAGGAGAGAGGCTGAGAGAAGAATTGTTTTAAAGAGTTTGATCATATTGTGATATACTAAGTAGCATTTGAAAAATTCAAACGAAAGATGTCAGGAGGCATAACTGCCCTTGGCCTTTATGTGGGCTTTTGTCTCTATTTATAGCAACATATTGAGTCCGCGCAATACCAATAGAGGGTCGGTTTCAATAATTGGGTTGACATCGTCGGCAAAGGTAAAGATATTGCCCCCGGTGTAAAATACCTTGAGGTCAGGGTAGTGCTTGAGGCACATTCGGATGTAGCCCTCAATTTCGTATTTAATGCCATTGAGCGCTCCGCTGCGCATGGCAGAAGGCGTGTCGTAGCCGAAGTCGCAGAGTTCGCCTTCTACGGTGATTTGCGGTAGGGCAGCGGTGTGTTCGTGCATGGCCATTAATCTCAATTCAACGCCAGGCGAGATACTTCCCCCGACAAATTCGCGTTGTTCATTCACCATGTCGAATGTCAGGCATGTTCCTGCGTCAATCACCAGGAATGGTTGTTCTTTCGCCAAAACCGAGGCTGCGATGTCAGCCGCTAAGCGGTCGGCACCAAGTCCTGTTGGGATTTCTTGAAAGAACTGTTTGGCATAGGGCGAGGTGTAGTGCAACTGTAATGTGGGGCAAGGCAATAGCTTCAGGGCTTGCTTGAGCTTGTCGTTTTCTCGTGCCACATTAGAGAGCGCACAGGCTGTGATGTTGAACTCCTGGTGGAGTTTCCCGATTTCTGTATGCCAGTCCGTTGTTACCCGCTCAAAAAAAACAAGGTTTTGTTGGTCAAACACAGCGATCTTTGCCGAGGTGTTGCCAACATCTATGGTTAGGTTCATTATTCTGAGTTTATTCAGCCATGCCCCTGGTGTGTGGGGCACAAGTGGCTAATTCGCTGCAAAATTACAAAAAAACGTTGGATTATCCCCGTTGTTCTATTTCCAACCCTGTGCTTTAAGTGTAAATTCCTGTCCGTCGCGCCCCACAAGCACTTCGCCCAGTTCCTGGCGTGTGATGTGTCCGATAACGCGCACATCCTCAATTTGCAATACTTTTTCGTGGTCGGTGAGTGGCAAGGTAAACAACAGCTCATAATCCTCGCCTCCGTTTAGCGCGCATGTGGTGAGGTTCATGTTGAACGACTCAGCCGTTGTTGCGGTGAGGTAATCGATAGGGATGCGTTCTTCGTAGATGCGGCAACCCACCCCCGATTGCTTGCAAATGTGCTTGATGTCGGACGCCAAGCCATCGCTTACGTCAATCATGGCAGTAGGGCGAATGCCCGCTTTTGCTAAGGCCTCAATCACGTCTTTGCGTGCTTCAGGTTTTAAGAAGCGTTCCAGTAGATATTCGCGTCCGCTGAAGTCGGGTTGTGCTGTTTCGCCATTCTGGCCTTGCTGACTTTCAAAGATCATTTTTTCGCGCTCCAACAGTTGGAGTCCCATGTAGGCTGCGCCGAGATTGCCGCTCACGCAGATAAGATCTGTGTCGCGGGCGCCACGGCGTTCGGTGCATGTTGAGGCGTCCACCTCGCCCACGCAGGTCAGGCTCAATGCTAATCCAGTCTTTGAACTTGTGGTGTCGCCCCCAACAAGATCCACGTGGTATTCCTCGCAAGCCAATTTTAGACCAGCGTAAATATCCTCAAGGTGTTCCACTTCAAAGCGTCGGCCCAATGCCATGTTTACGATCAGTTGTTGTGGCGTTCCGTTCATGGCATAGATGTCGGAGAAGTTCACGATAGCCGCCTTATAGCCTAAATGCTTTAAGGGCATGTACGTTAAGTCGAAGTGAATGCCCTCCATCAGCATGTCGCTGGTGATGAGGGTTTGCTTATTCGGTGTAGGTGTGAGGATGGCGGCGTCGTCGCCTACGCCTTTTTTTGTTGTGGTATTGTTTATCGGAAAGTTTTTGGTGAGGTGGTCGATTAAGCCAAACTCACCCAATTCAGAAATTTGCATGGGTATGGTTTTGTGGTTTAATGAAAAACGTAGGCTTCCTATTCGTAAATCGTTAAGGCAAAGGGCGGTGCTGCTATGGTTTAGAAATAAACGCCGAAGCCCACCTTAAAGCCTATTCCGCTGTAGTATTTGTATTCGTTGAGGCAGAAGTTATAGTTGAGCGCTGGTTCAATGGTGACGTGGCGGTTAATGAAAAACGCGTAGCCCAATTCAACGGGCACGTTCAGCAACCATTTGCCATGTTTGCGCCATCCCACATTGTTGCGCCATGAGCATTCGCCACCGGTGCCAATGAAAATGCCGTTGCGGTCGAAGTAGTAGCGAGCGTTCAGACCCAACTTTACTTCATGATTTTTATTTTCGTAGCCATAGCCCACAGTGCCTCTGAGCATAAAATCCTTGTCAACGAAATAGCCGGCGTTGAGGCTGAACTTGGCGTTGAGTTCGTTGATATCGTTGTGGCTGATGTCTAAGCTGGAGAGCGATGCGCCAATGTACTTCTTGCCTTTTTCAAACTGGGCATAAGCGCCAAAGCAAGTGAAGAGCGCAATGATGAGTGTGAGAATCTTCTTCATGTTTTTAGGTGTTTTAAAGTTTCAGTTATTTAGCCGTTGCTTATTGGACTGTTCGGCTTTTTAATTCGCATACAAATTTAAGGTATTTTTCACAACAACTCTTTGAGGTGCTCAAAAATAATGTTAATTACACCATGTTTTGAGGCGAAACATCACACCGAGGTGTCTTTTTCCCTAATAAAAAGGAAAAGCGATTTCGCCATATTATAAAGAATGTGTACCTTTGAACGAACGAAAACCAATACCCCAAACAATATCAATCGAAATGAAGGCCCTGAAAATATTCAAAGCCTCTGCAGGTAGTGGTAAGACATTTACCCTTGCGGTGGAATACATTAAACTATTGATTCAAAATCCCTTTGCCTATCAAAATATATTGGCTGTGACCTTTACCAATAAGGCTACTGCCGAGATGAAGATGCGTATTCTTGGACAGCTCAACGGCATTGCCCATAGTTATGTCAATTCTCAGCAGTATTTCGATAAGGTGAAGGAAGCCCCCGAGATTCAGGCTCTGAATATCTCCGATGCAGAACTGCGTCGGCGTGCTGGTGTGGCTATGACCAACCTGCTTCATGATTACCATCGGTTTAAAGTGGTGACCATCGACTCCTTCTTTCAAGGCATTGTTCGCGAATTGGCTTATGAACTTGATTTGACCGCCAATTTGCGCGTGGACCTCAATGCGAAGGAAGCCTTGGCAGAGGCTGTGTCGGCTTTGGTGAATTCGTTGAGCGAGGGCACACCTCAGGAAAAGCAAAAACAATTGCTTAACTTAATCCTTGATTTCATCAACGAACGCATCAATGAAGATAAGTCATGGGATGTGTTTGCCAGCGTGAATAAGTTTGGCATGCACGTGTTCAACGAAAATTATTTGAAAAAGAACGTTGAAGAACGTTTGGCTATGGGCGACCCAAAGGGCTTGTCAACATTGAAAACAAAACTCCGTACGCGCAAGGCAGATGCCATAAAACTGATTAACAATGGGGCATTGGCCTTGCAGGGCGCCCTGAAGCAAGTAGGCCTTGACGATACAAACCTTGCGGGAAAGTCAAGAGGCGTGTGGGGATTGCTGGACAAGTTGAGTACCATTAAAGAACAGGGCGAAATTGATAAGATCTTTAACGCGACGTTTCAGAAATGCGAAGCAGGCTCTGGCGCCTGGATTAAGGATACGACCCACCATGCCTGGATTGATGCCTACGGTATTCCATTCCTGAAAGCTGTGCGGCAGAACGTGTATGATATCGGCACGTGCAACGCCGTGCTTGAGCATATCAATGAGATGATGCTGCTTAATGCGATTAACGAGAAATTGCGTGAGATGAACCATGAGGCCAACCGTTTTCTGCTCGCTGATACCGGGCATTTTCTGCGCAATATGATTGATGAAAGTGATGTGCCCTTCATCTATGAACGCACGGGCACACGCTACACCCATATCATGATTGATGAGTTTCAGGATACGAGCGAACTTCAATGGGATAACTTTCAGCCCCTTCTGAAAAACTGTTTGGACCAGGAACAGCGTTGCTTGATTGTGGGCGATGTGAAACAAAGTATTTACCGTTGGCGCAATAGCGATTGGGGCATTTTCAATGGCATCGAAGAGAGTCGGTTTAAGCACCATGTGGATGTGGTGCCGCTCGACACCAATCACCGCAGTGCGGAATACGTGGTGCGCTTTAACAATGATTTGTTTAAGCATGCGGTGAAAACGGTTCAGGATTATTACCAGCAGGAGTTTGGCGTGCCTTCTACCGAGATAGCTAAGGCTTACAGCGATGTGGCGCAGCAGGTTGATCCCAAACAAGCGGGCAAGGGCTATGTTCGCATTGATGATGTGGTTGACGATCAAACCGACGACCCCACCACGACGATGCTGAACGCTGTGGCGCAAACATTGCGTGATTTGCTCGCAGCTGGTGTGCCCCAAAATAAGATTGCTATCCTTGTGCGCTATTCAAAGGCTGGTAAATCTATTGTTGATTATTTGGCGCAAACCATGCCCGAGGTGAAACTGGTGAGCAACGAAGCCTACACCCTGGGTAATTCATCGCTTCTGAAATTGTTGATTCAAGCCCTCAGGGTATTGCTCAACCCCAATAATCGATTGGAGCGTGTGCTCCTTGCTGTGGCCTACCAAACCGAAGTGCTTGGCGTGGTCGACCCCCAACGCTGGGCAGAGCAGATGATGCTACTGTCTGATGAGGATATGGAACAATATCTTCCTGCGGCTTTCGGCGCAGAGCAACGCACCGTGCTTGCCGACCTTCCGCTTTATGAGCTTTGCGAGCGTTTGTACGATGTGTTTGGTATGAATGCTATAGATGGTCAGGACACTTATCTGTTCTGTTTCTACGATCAACTCCTGATGTTCTTGCAGGATAAGCCCGCGACGCTTGCTTCGCTCGTAGCTTATTGGGAGGAAACGATGCAGAATAAAGAAGTGCAGATGACGGGCACCGACGGGGTGCAGATCATGACCATCCATAAATCGAAAGGTTTGGAGTTCCACTCTGTTATTGCACCCTTTTTCGATTGGCGTGCCGATGGTCTTGATGCCCACACGAAAAACTACGTTTGGTGTGAACCTCAGCAGGCGCCCTTCAATGCTGTGCCCATTCTGCCCATCGTGTTCAACAAGGGATTGGGGCAGACGGACTTTAGAGACGATTATCAAAAGGAAGTCTTGAAACAATTGGTTGATAACCTCAACCTGATGTATGTGGCCTACACCCGTGCAGAGCAGAATCTTGTGGTGCTCACGCGAAAGAAAACATCGCATCGACAGACGTCGGAGTTTACCTTGAACACCATTATCCATCAAGCCATTGAGGCGTTTACACCCCAGGACGTTCCTTTGAATACAACCGAAATCAATGAAAACGGTGTTACGATTAAGCGTTCGGAGTATGCCACGCTGAAGGCTTATGAACCTTCGGCTAAGGGCACCCCCGACGGCAATGTGTTTACCATGCCCTCCAAAACGCAGGTAGTGCCCTTCGTTTATCATCCGCTTACCGCTACCTTCATGCAGTCGCATGCTTCACGTCAGTTTCTTAGTTCGGACGAGGCTGACGAGGCCCAGTTGGCGTCGCAGCATTACGTGTTGCTCGGGAAAGTCGTGCACCGGGTGTTGGAGTATGTGGAAACGGCTGCCGATACTGCATCCGCCCTTTTGCGTGTTGAAGGCGAAGGTTTGTTTGCAGATGAGCAGATGAGGCAATCCGTCCAATCGCTCATTGAGCAAGCCATAGCCCAACCAGAAGTGGCAGAGTGGTTTATGCCCGGTTGGCGTGTGATCAACGAATGTGCCATCTATTATCGCGATGAGCACGGCGAGGTGAAGTGTTGTCGCCCCGACCGTGTGCTTTGTCAGGGTCAACGCACGATTGTTGTGGACTACAAGACCTCGCAACAACCACCTTCTCCAGCTTTGCGCAAGACTTATAAAGAACAGGTTGAGCGTTACGTGAATCACCTGAAAAATATGGGGTATCAAAATATTGAAGGCTACGTGTGGTACATCTGTCAATCCGAAATAGATGCCGTAAAACCATAAATGTGGGTTCTTTATTCCCATTTCCCAATAAAGCGAATGTACAGAACCATCTTCGCCTAAAACAAAGATGAAACAACCAATCTGTCCGATTTTTAAAAGAAAGATATAACCTTTCCTCCTTTACCTCTTTTCAAACGAATGAATACATTCCTTAAAACGGTTGCTCACGACCTCTATGCTTACTTGGATGGCAACTTCGAACGTGTTTCGGTGGTGTTTCCCAATAAGCGTGCCAGTTTGTTTTTCGAACGCCACATCCTGGAGCAGATGGGGCAGCATTTGTGGGCACCGACCTACCACACCCTCGACGATATATTCTCGCACTTGAGCCAGAAAACTGTGGCCGATTCCATCTTGCTCAATTGTATGCTCTATCGGGCTCATTGCGAAGTGTTGGCCGACTTAAATCCAGACCAAGAGGTGCGCCACGAAAGCCTGGATCGCTTTTATCCCTGGGGCGAAGTGATGCTTGCCGACTTCAATGATATTGACAATAATATGGCCAATGCGGAGAAAGTGCTTGCCAATGTCAAGGACTTAGAGGATCTGAAAACGTTCGATTATTTCAGCGAGGCGCAACTGCAGGCCATAAGCACCTACTTTGAGCACTATGACGTGGAAAACCAAACCTTGCTCAAAAAGAAATTTCAAAATATATGGTCAACGCTCCATCCCACGTATCTGAAATTTCGTGCCATGCTCGCAGCGCAGCAATATGCTTATTCGGGCATGTTGAAACGTGAGGTGGTGGAATATCTCGAAACGCAGGCTGAGGCCCCTGCATGGCTCGCCAACCGCACCTTTGTGTTTGTGGGATTTAATGTGCTCAACGAAACCGAACGCCGCTTGTTTATTCAGTTGCGTCGCTTGACCAAGGTGCTCTTCTATTGGGATTATGATCTGGGCTACCTCAACGCACACAATGAAACGGTGTATGAAGCAGGGCGTTTTATTCGTGATAACCTCACCGCCTTTCCCAATAAACTCGATAACCCCACGGTGCCTTTCTCCGATGATGTGTATCGCGGTCTTGCAAAACCCAAGCGTATTCGTTTGGTGGAAACCTCAACCGAGACGCAACAGGCACGCCTGGCAGGGCAGGAGTTGCAACGCACTTGGCAGCACGATGAGGCGCTTAACGAAACAGCCATCGTGTTGTGTAACGAAGCCGTGCTCCAACCGATGCTCCACAGTTTGCCGAGTCAATACAAACTCGAAACGCCCAATCAAGAAGTGCAGTGCCTCTCCATGCCGGTAAACATCACCATGGGTTACCCCTTGTCTGATACCCCCGTTGTGAGTTTCTTGGTTAAACTTATGGAGATGCAACTTTATGGTCGTTTGGCAAAAGGGTGGCGCTACCGTTATGTTCAGGACGTGCTTATGCACCCCTATGCCAAATACCTGCTGGGCGATGAGGCTATGACATTCCGCCAGTCCATTGTAGCAGAAAGCAAGTACATTATTTCTGATCAAGACCCACACGTTCAAGCCAATCCCGAAGTCTTTACACCTTGCACCACACATGCCGAGTGTTTGAATTATTTGGCGCACCTCACCCAGAAAGTCGGGTTGGCATTGCGTCAGTCGCAGACCGATGATTTCCTGTCACAACTCTATGCTGAATCGGTGTTTGAGGCCTATAAACTCATTAATCGCCTGGTGGGATTGGTCGCCCAAACGTCGTCGGATGGTCGTCCTTGGCTGGATGTGCAGGGCCATTTATTGTTGCGCCTGCTCAATATGTTGCTGCGCCAACGCGCTGTGCCCTTCCATGGCGAACCCGCCGAGGGCGTTCAGTTGTTGGGGCTTTTGGAAACCCGCAACATCGACTTCAAACGCGTGGTGCTGCTTTCAGCCAATGAAGGGGTGTTGCCCGCCAAGAATCAGCGCGCCTCGTTCATTCCATATGCCTTGCGCGAGGTGCACGGCATGACCACGCACGAGCGTCAAATCAGTTTGGCGGCCTATTACTTCTACCGCTTAATCAGCAGGGCCGACGATATCACGATTCTGTATAATGGCAGTACCGAGGGCATGCAAACGGGAGAGATGTCGCGTTTCGTGTCGCAACTGTTGGTGGTGTATGCACCTGGCGAGCAGCGCCAGTCCCTGCTTTCGCCCCACACAACTATTGAGCGTTGGCAATTGGATGCCCGCTCAAGCGTGAAAACCAAGCAACCATTCGAAGTGCATAAATCAGAAGCCGTCATGCAACGGCTTTTGAAACGCTACGATTTGTTGACAACCCCCAATCCGACCGATCCCATCGCCGATGCCCCCCACGTGTCCTACCTCTCACCTTCGGCCCTGAGCACTTACATGAATTGCCCCATGCAGTTCTATTTTAAATATGTGGCAGAATTGTTTGAGGACGATGAACTCACAGAGGAGTTAGACAACCGCATCTTTGGTCTCGTGTTTCACGGCACCATGGAAATGCTCTATAAACCCTTTATGGAGCGAGGTGTGGACATTCAATCGACCCAACTTACAGATATGGCCAACGACGCCCGCTTGCTGTGCAAGACCGTGGATATGGCTTTCGCTCGCGAATATTTCAAGGTGCCTAAGCATAAGTTAGCCGATTTTGAACCGCACTATTCAGGCGAGCAACTCATTACGCGCACTGTGATTATAGAGTATGTCAAAAAACAATTGCGTTACGATGCCCTTTGCTGCCCCATAAAGATTCTGGGTTTGGAAACGAAAGCCCACGAATATCAGTTAAGTGTTGACATCCCCAATCATCCCAGTATCTTGGTGCGCCTGGGTGGTATTATCGACCGTCTCGACTATGCCATGCTCGCCCAATATCGTGATCAGAACGGGCAACTTGTGCGCGACAGCAATCAGCGCTTCGTGCGCGTTGTCGACTACAAGACCTCAAGCTCAGCGCAGACCACAAAAACCATCGATGCCCTTTTTGATGTTCAGGAAAAGAAGCGTGCAGCCTACATTTTCCAAACGCTTTACTACTGCTATGTTCTGGCTATGTGCGGACAGTTTGCCAACGCCGCCATCAAACCATTTTTGATGTACGTGAAGTTAGCCAGCGAAACAAGAAATCTGGATATAAAGATCGATAAGGACGTGGTGAACGACTTTGCCCATCAAAGCATCGCAGGCGCTCCGCTGATGGATACCTTTGCCGATAAAATGACCAATCTCGTGCGCGAAATCTTCGATCCCGCCCTTCCTTTCACCCAAACCACCAATGAATCCGATTGCAAGTACTGCCCCTTTAAAGAGATGTGTGGGCGCCGGGACGTTGGTTAACGTCATGAGGTTTTCGGGGGCGCATCGCTTTAAGTCCTATTGCCCCCGCAGTGCTATCATTTCCTGAATCTCCAAACTGTTTTTTAATTTATGAAAAAAGCCATTATTGTCGGTGCTACTTCAGGCATCGGTATGGAAGTTGCAAAGCTTCTGCTTCAAAATAATTGGACCGTTGGCGTGGCAGGCCGACGTGTGGAGCGCCTCGCGCCCCTTGCCGAGGCTTACCCCCAGCAGGTGTTTACCGCTGCGATCGATGTGTGTGCCCCAACCGCCGCAGAGGCTTGGCACGACCTGGCGCAACGCCTGGGTGGGGTGGACCTTTATCTGCACTGTAGCGGGGTGGGGTGGTATAACCCCCAGCTCGATACGGAGAAGGAATTGCAAACGGCTACCACTAATGCAGAAGGCTTTATCCGCATGGTGACCTGCGCCTACCACTACTTCAAACGCACGGGAACGAAAGGGCAAATTGCAGCCATCAGCAGCATTGCCGGCACCAAAGGCTTGGGTCCAGCCCCTGCTTATTCCGCCACGAAGAAGTTGCAACACACCTATCTTGAGGCGCTTGCTCAGTTGGCGCACACCGAAGGCGTAGATGTGTGCTTCACGGATATTCGTCCGGGTTTCGTGCGCACGGACTTCCTGTCGGGCGCCAACTTCCCAATGCAGATGGAGCCAACCGCCGTTGCCCACGCTATTGTCAAGGCGATCGTGCGCCGCAAGCGCGTTGTGATTATTGATTGGCGTTATCGCCTCCTTGTGGCACTTTGGCGGTGCGTGCCTCGATGTCTTTGGGAACGACTCAAAATAGCGCTTTAACCTGTCGATGTGCGCGGATTGTTTTTTAGTTAACAGATTGCGCAGATTATTTTTTGTGTAATTTGTTGGCGATTGGTGCGTGGGATGACGACGGGCCGACACGACTTGGCACGATTCGTGAGTTGATTGACGACGGGCCGACACGGGGATCGGCCCCTACCTCTCAACTCTCAACTCTCAACTCTCCTCTCTCATCTCTAAACTCTCTATAAGGCGGTTGGTGCGTGGGATGACGACGGGCCGACACAGAGATCGGCCCCTACATGCCGGATGGATTCTCTAAACTCTAAACTCTCAACTCTCAACTTTCAAAAAACTCTCAACTCCCCTGTGTCCTTCTTTCTTCAAAATAACGCATTTAAATTTACGCTATGGTCGCCCAACGCCACAGCCGTTGAACTCCTCCTTTACGACGAACCACAAGGCGGAGCTGTTGTGCTGTGCCTGTGGCTAAAGTCAGCAGCCCATGGCTGGTGGCAGGGCGAGGTGGAACGTTCCTGCGAGGGCATGTTCTACACGTTCCGGGTGCATATCGGCAATCGCGTTTTGCCCGAAACGCCCGACCCCGCCGCTGTTGCCGTGGGGGTGAACGGACAGCGTGGTGCAATCATTGATCTGCGCAAAACCGATCCAGAAGGGTGGCAGGGCGATGTGCGTCCGCCTTACGAGCGCCGCCCTGTTGTTTATGAACTTCATCACCGCGACTTCTCCATCTCCCACGCCTCGGGCATTCAGAATAAAGGGCGTTTCCTGGCTTTGACCGAGCAGAACACCACATCGCCCGATGGCTTGGCCACTGGACTGGCCCACCTCAAGGAACTGGGCGTGACCCACGTGCAAATGCTGCCGTCGTTCGACTTCGCCTCAATCGACGAGCGACAGCCCATGGTGCCTCATTACAATTGGGGCTACGACCCTCAGAACTACAATGTGCCCGAAGGGTCGTATGCCACCGATGCCACCCAACCCATGGTGCGCATCCGTGAATTCAAGCAAATGGTGCAGGCCCTGCACCAGGCAGGTATCCGCGTGGTGCTCGATGTGGTGTACAACCATGTGGCGTCCGTAGCCGATAGCGTTTTCGAACGCACAGCGCCAGGTCGTTACTTCCGTTACAATGCCGATGGCACCCTGGCGAATGGTTCGGGGTGTGGCAACGAAACGGCCAGCGAGTGCCACGCCATGCGTCAGTTCATGGTCGATAGCGTCACGTTCTGGGCGCGCGAATACCATATCGATGGCTTTCGCTTCGACCTCATGGCGCTCCACGACCACACCACGATGCAGGTCATTGTCAATACCCTGCTGCATATCGACCCCACGATCTGCGTTTATGGCGAGGGGTGGGCGGCACAAACGCCACGCCTGCATCAACATCTCTCGATGGATAAACGCCAAATCCATCTCGTGCCCCAGCTTTCAGCCTTTGGCGATGAACTGCGCGATGCCCTGCGTGGACCATTCTACAACGACAGCCAAGGCGGTTTCCTTTTGGGCGATGCCTCGTTCATCGACGATTTGAAGTTAGGCCTTGTTGGCGCCGTGGCGCATCCTCAATTGAATCATATCCAAGAAAAAGCCTGGGCGCAAAACCCCATGCAGATGATGGCTTACGTCAGTTGCCACGACGACCTTTGCCTGTACGACCGCCTTCTTGCCGCTGCGCCAACGCTGACTGCCGACGAGGCCCTGCGCCTCTCGATGCTGGCCCATACCGCCGTGCTCGTATCCCAGGGCGTGCCCTTTATCTTTGCAGGCGAGGAGATGCTACGCACCAAGCGCGGTGTGCGCAACAGCTACCGCAGTCCTGATGGTGTGAATGCCATCGATTGGCGCAACAAAAGCAAGTACTTCAGTTTGTTCACTTACCTGCGTCGTTTAATCGCCTTGCGTCGCAAGCATAGGGCATTTCAGTTGGCAGAGGCCACCCTTGTGCGTAGCCTCCTGCGTTTCATAGATTTGCCCCGCCCATCATGTGCCGTGGCGTTTACCATCAATTGCGCCTCCGTCGAGGCTGATTGGCAGTCGGTCGTGGTCGTGCTCAATGCCGAGGCACATGCCGTAGAGGTGCCTGTGCCCTTCGCCCACTACCGCGTGCTTTGCCAGCATGGCGCAGTTCATGAAGCCGGATTGGCGCATGTGGCAACCTCATGCTTTGCGGTGTCGCCCCAATCCGCTTTAATCGCTGTGGTGCTTAAGGAGCAGGCGCCATGCGATTAGCGGCAGTGCGCTGCCACTGCCCGCTTTGCGTTCAACCCCTTCGCATGTGTGCTGTGATTAAACGCCTGCGGAACGCTCCTGTTTTGAATTGTTTGCAGCCCCCACCTTAAGCCAAACGAGGCCGGACCTCTTATTTGATCCGACCCCGTTTGGCTTTATTTTTTTAGCGCGCATAAAAAAAGGAGTCGATCGACTCCTTTTCTTATTTTATTTATTGCTTTGCAGAGATGCGCAACTTATAGCTCATAGGCTCGTTGGGCACGTGGTACTTCTTCATGGTGTCGGGTCCGCAAGATGCGTTACCGATGCCGCGGGTCCAAGCATCGAGGTGGAGCACATTGTATGGACGTGCTTCCATTTCCCAATAGTGCTTAGCCTTCATGAGGTCCGTTTCGGTATAAGGGATGAGTGAGAATGCCACTTCGCCTTGGGTTTCAATGATGAGTGAGAAACCTGTGTTGTCGGTGAGCGTGAGTTCGCGCAAACCTTCACGACCCGTACTTTGTGGTTTCACGTAGTGTTCAGAGAATTCAGCGGGTGTTGTGCTGTAATGGCCTACAGGAGCGCAGTCCTTACGGTCGCACGCATTTTCCCAAGGACCATGAGCGTAGTAGTCCATTTGCTTGAGCGTAGAGTCGAGGTAGCACTGCAAGCCTGCACGGCGTAGGTTGCCCTTGTGGGGAATGAACTTTGCTTCAACATCGACTACACCTTGTGGGTAGATGATGTAGTTGATTTCAGTGTCGCACATGCTACCCTTGCGTGTAGTCTTCACGACGGTGTTGCCGTTTTCTTCTGCCACGGTGCAGGTGCCTTGCGCTTCAAGGCCGTTGTTGTTTTCGCTCTGTGAGCCGCTGTATTCCATGTAACGGTCGTTTTCAATGTAGCGGTCGTTGGCATAGATGAAACCTTGATTGTCGGCAATCACGTTGCGACCACCAAAGGCGAGGCTCTTGAGTTGACCAGTAAGTGCATCAAACTTCACCGATACCTTATCGTTGCCCACTGTTACTTCGTGGAGCGATGCGGTTTGTGAAAGGGGCGCACCCTTCTTTGGTGTGAGTGCAGCAAGGGGCGCACGTTCTGTGAGGTTGAATTGCTTGATGGCAATGCGGTGGCCAGCCTTGCAGAATGTTTGGTCGTTGCGGTACGATACGTAGAGGTTGAGGTGCGTTTCAGTGCCCTGCTCCTTAGCTTTGTTTAACTTGGCCTTAGGCAGTTTGAGGTCGAGCACAAGCGTTTGGTTGGGGTTGATGTTTGCCAGCGCACGTGTCTTTGAAGCCACGATGCGACCGTCCTTAACCACTTCGTAAGTGAGGTCGAAACCTTCAAGATTGATGAAGTCGTACTTGTTCTTGATCTTTACTGTAGCGATGTCCTTCTTGAAGTCCACCTTGTCCAATTCAAACTTGATGTATTGGTACGCCGCCTTCACTTGCATGAGCTTGGCGCTTTCCTCGCGTGTGGCCTGAATGATACCATTAGAGCAGAAGTTACCTTGGTGAGGTCCTGGATAGTCATAACCCGTGTGGAGGCGGTAGATGCCCTTCTTCATTTCTTGTGGATCGTAAATGGCTTGGTCCACCCAGTCCCAGATACAACCACCGATGCAGGCGTTAGAGTTTTCCATCACTTCCATGTATTCCGCAAGGTTACCAATGGCATTACCCATAGCGTGTGCATATTCGCAAAGGAACATGGGTTTGTCAAGGTTTGATGTGTATTTATCCATCCAATCCATGCTGGGATACATCTTTGAGTAGAAGTCGGAGTAGAGGCCACCACCGTATTCGCCATTCATGCGTGTGCCTTCGTAGTGCACAGGGCGGTTGTCAAGAGCCTTTGCGGCATCGTAGCAAGCGCTGAAGTTTGAACCAGGACCAGCCTCGTTGCCCAAACTCCACATAATCACGCTGGGGTAGTTGCGGTCGCGCAACACCATGCGGTCGATGCGGTCAACGAAAGCAGGGATCCATGATTCACGTGTTGAGATGCTTTGGTTGGCGTGGTCTTCAAGGTCAGCTTCATCACAGCAGTACAAGCCGTAGTAGTCGAACATGGCGTACATACGTGCGGCATTGGGGTAGTGCGATGTGCGGATGGTGTTGATGTTGTTTTGCTTCATGAGCAACACGTCCTGTAGCATTGATTCTGTGGTTACGGCACGACCGTAAACGGGGTGTGAGTCGTGGCGGTTAACCCCCTTGAGCATCACGCGCTTGCCATTCACATAAAGCAATGAGTTTTTGATTTCGATGTCGCGGAAACCATATTTGGTTGAGAATGCCATTTCTTCCTTGCCCTGTGCATCCTTTTGGATGATGGTCACGGTGTAGAGGTTGGGTGTTTCTGCTGTCCAGGGCATGATGTTCTGGAAGTCGAATTCCACCATGGCGCGATAGCGTGAGAAACCAGCGTCGAAGAGCCCATACACCACATCCTTCTTGGCGATTTCCTGACCCTTGGGGTCGAGCACCTTAACGGTGATGTTCTTCTTTTCATTGTGGTCGCCTTGCACAGGGTCGAAACGCATCTCTACCTGCATCTTGGCATCCTTATAGTCGTTAGAGAGCTTTGAAGTGATGTAATGGTCGCGCACGCTCACTGTAGGAACGTTGTACACATATACATTGCGGAAGATACCCGACATGCGGAACATGTCCTGACATTCAAGGTATGAACCATCGCTCCAGCGGAACACCTCAACAGCCAAAGTGTTTTCCTGACCTTTCTTCAAGAACTTGGTGATGTCGAATTCCGATACGTTGTTGGCACCTTGTGTGTAGCCTACGTATTCACCATTCAACCATACGTTGGCCGCAGAGTAAATACCACCGAAGTGGAGAATGGTGCGCTGTTCATTCCATTCAGCAGGCACAGAGAATGTGCGCACGTATGAACCCACGGGGTTGATGCCATAGTTCTTGCCACCATCGTTGTAGCCGGGGCGTGCCTTGATGAAAGGCGGGGTGTTGCTGTGGGGGTATTCCACATTACAATAAATAGGCTTGTCGTAGCCATGCATTTCCCAGTTTGAGGGCACGGGGATTTCGTCCCACTGGCTCACGTCGTAGCCTTCCTTAAAGAAGTCGAGCGGACGTTGCGAGGGTTCGGGCACGAAGTGGAACTTCCAAGTGCCGTTGAGCGTCATGTATTTGCGGTTCACGGGTTCTGTCCAAGGTGTAGCGTAGTATGCCGCATCGGCAAGCATGTCGGCTTCAGAAGCATAAGGCATGTATGTAGCTACGCCCACTTCCTTGTTAATGGCAAATACCGTTTCGTCTTCCCAGATGGGCGACTTGATCTTTGGTTTTTCAACCTGTTCAAAGGTAAACCATGCAGCCTTGTCGGCAGCATCGTAGTTCACCAGCTTCATTTTGCCGTCCTTCAAGGCATACATTGTTGTGCCGCCCTTTGACTTCATACCTGCAGAGAGGAGACGGTAAGCACCAGGCATTTCAGCTACGGGCTGGAACTCCCAACGTGCGTTGTTCCACACACCTTCCTGTGCGGTCCATTGAATCAATTCTGTAATGCCCATGTTATCGCCGCCATCGTCGAAGTTTTGCGTGTAGAACGCACCGCAAACCACACGTTGCTTGATATCGAGCATCTTGATGTTCCAATATTGTCCGCGGTTCATCTTATCCACCTTTTCGCCAACGATGCGTGCGTTGTTTTCACCGCTGTCGCCATTGCCCAAAACGATGTCGGGGTGTGCCACGCTACGGATGTAATAAGTGAGGTCGATGTCAAAACCAGAAGCGGCTGCGCCCTTGATGTTGAAGATGGACTTTTTGTTTTTCTGAGCCTTTACCTTATCCATCAATGCCAATTTACCGTTGTTCTGAACCACAACAACCTTTGTGGGGTGGTTGCGAGGCACGAGGTAAATGCTGCCATCTGTAGCTTTTTCAATGAGCCACAATTGGAATTCATCAGAACCATTGTTTTCGCCTGTCTCAACAAGATCTGTGTCGGTAGAGCGCAAGGCGAGGTTCGAGAATGGGTTGATGATGCGCCAGCTACCCGCCAATTCAGAGAGGGTCCAGTGCATGGAAGCGTCGTCGCTCTTGAAGGCCGTAATGTTAACTTGGCCATCCTTGTCGTAAGCTAAAGCCTTGCCTTCAGCAGAAACGGGCTCAATGTTATAAAGGTTGCCCTTTATGTAGTTCTGAGCATGCATTCCTGTAATTACGCAAATAGCTAAAACGGCGGACAGAGCCAAACGCTTTAAGTTTTTTAGCAAATACATAATGAATAGAATTAATTGTTAGTAATTATTAGATTTTTTGACTTGATTGCGGCGGATGAATCGCTTCGGCATTGTGTTATGCATCCTCCAAAAAAAGGAAAACGCATGGCTGTAAAGACATATAATTTGCAAATATAATCTAAAAAAATGGAATACACATATATATATAACCTTTTTGCGTTAGAGTTGAGAGAGGAAAGTTTAGAGTTTAGAGTTGAGAGTTGAGAGAATCCATTCGGCATGTAGGGGCCGATCTCTGTGTCGGCCCGTCGTCATCCCACGCACTAACCGCCTTATAGAGGGGTGAGAGAGTTTAGAGTTGAGAGAAGCCATCCGGCATGTAGGGGCCGATCTCCGTGTCGGCCCGTCGTCCAATCGACGCATCAATCGCATA
>JAGBYN010000020.1 GCA_017628775.1 Bacteroidaceae bacterium
AAGCAAACCCTGCTCTTCGAGCGCACGTACAATCTCGCCCACGCTCCAGTCAAACTGAACGATGGCATCGCCACGCAAACCCATTTCGCTCTGTCCGCGGAAACGAGGGTGGGGGAAGCGAGGCACGTGAACGTCGTTCGTTGCGAAGTACATGAAGAAGGGCGCCTCTCCCTGCTCCTTGATGAAGTCCACGGCGTGCACCGTAATGCTGTCCGCAATGTTCTCATCCTTCCAAAGCGCCTTGCCGCCCCCCTTCATGTAACCAATGCGCCCGATGCCGTTCACGATGGATTGGTCGTGGCCGTGGCTCGACTTCAAGTTATAGCACAATTCAGGGTTAGCAGCTCCCGTAGGTTCACCCTCAAAGTTCTTATTATAATTCACATAAATGGGCGCCGAAGGGTCATAATTCGCCACCGCCCCGTTTTCAATAAACACGCAGGGCACACGGTCCGCCGTAGCCGCCATGATGTAAGAATAGTCAAAACCAATGTCCGCCAACGCAGGCGTGATGGGCGCATTCCAATTCTGCTTCCCCGTTTCCGCCCCGAGTCCGAGGTGCCACTTACCGAACGCCGCCGTCCTGTAGCCCGCCTCCTTAAATACATCGGCCACCGTCGTCTGCTCGGGCGCAATAATCATGCCCGCATCACCCGCCGCCACGTCCGTACCCGCCTTGCGCCAAGGATACTGACCCGTGAGCAAGGAATAACGCGAAGGCGTACTCGTAGCCGCCACGGCATGCGCATTCGTAAAGCGCACCCCATTTTCCGACAAGCGGTTCACATTCGGTGTCCTCACGCCCTTGGCGCCATAACATTCCAAGTCGCCAAAGCCCAAGTCGTCGGCATAAATCATCACCACATTCGGGCGCATCTTCAAGTACGGCTCCACGTCCGCATGCTCCTGCGCCACCATAGGTTCCGAGAGCGCCGCCAGTGCCAACATTCCAACGTTAATTTTTTTCATATTAAAAGGGGATTTTGTTATTGTAACTACTAATATTTCTGCCTTATCTTGTTTGAACTTGTGCAATTTTTGCATAGGATGTTTAGTGAATGAATTGACACCGTGCGAGTGGTATGTGCAAATTTTGCACATATCTCTTCGAGGTTCAACTCGCCATCCTTCATTAGGACTTTTATTTTACCAAAAGTGTTCTTCTAGATATTTAATAGCATCAATATCATTGGGATTTTTTATTTTGTAAATCTGAACGAGAATCCATTTATAAACAAAATAGGGACCATAAGCCATAAAGCATGGTGATAATACCAATACAATTAATCCTACTAAAAATCCCCATCCCCCTAAATGTCCAAAAAGGAAATCGAAGAAATTATCACGAAATGTATTTTCATCCCCAACCATAAAAAAGAATGTTAAACAGAAACTTATGATGAAACCCCAGGGTATAAGTTGACCGGCTTTATTATCTATGGAATAATTAATCCGAGATATCCTCTGGCGTTCTAAATGTTCTTTCTCTTCCTTTTCTTGTTCTTGACGATAAATTTCTTGTTTTAGTCTTTCTTGTTGTTCTTGTATAATCCTTTCTTGTTTAGCTTTTATTGCAACTTGTCTTTTGCCTTCTTCTGCTAAAACTGCTTGTCTTTCCTTTTCGGCAAAGTAAATAACTAAATCAGATAATGATTTAAGATTGGTAGAAGGTAAATTATTCTCATCAATCAAAAAAGCAAACTCATTAGTTCCATCCACTTTCAAAGCAAAAATGGTATAATCATAGAATGCTGGATGAACCATATAAGATTGATTATTTCCAGTAATAATGATAGATTTATTAGCAGTTATATATTTCCAAGTTGCATTAGTAACTCTACCAGAAACGGAAATAATCAAAGAACCATCTTCATTAAAAATGTATAGTTCTTTTTCACCAGAATCATTAAATACCCACCAAGATTTATTACAAAGTATGGTCTTTGCATCTAGTTCTTCACTAAAACGCTTATATCGGTTGAAGGAATCAAATAGATATGTTTTCATTATTGTAATTATTAATAGCTGCTTCTCATAGTGTGTAGCAAATACTAATACCGACTACTAGTGTACCCCAATCTTCACATCAAGGGTTTTGTTTGATTGGGACAAAGGTACGAAATAAAGAAGAAATGAGAGCGGAGAAAGGAGAAATACCGTGCGGATTGGAAATTTATTTGGCATGTGAAGCAAAATTAACTTGATAGGTAGGGACGCATCCTCCCCTGTGGTATTTATTTGGGTAACTCATGAGGGATTTTGGGGTAATCACCCTGTAATTCGTTTCCTATCAGTTTTTCTTGTCATTATGTAGATGTTAAATTGAAGAATTGTAAATTTGCAACATCTCATGCCCAATGCTTTTCGTAAGAGAGAAGAGTGGTAATGTGGTATGATACATAAATAATGGAGTTTACTACGCTTAGGTTTTGACATTCTGAAATCTTAAGAAAATTTCATAGGCCTTGTTAAAAACTAAGCAATGTGAATGCCCCATGGTGTGTTTCTACATGCTTGATTAACCGTATGGTAGTTGGTGTATATTTATGCTGACAAAAGTATAGGTATTGAGTATTTGTGATACATATCAGCGTGGAGCTTTTGGCGTTGCTCGTTTACGACAAGGTGGGCAATTCTCAGGAGCCTCAGAATGTGGTGAGAGCAAATGTGCTGAGCTTCACGCTTTTTTTGGCGTATAGGTCAAAAAAGAGGACAAATGTTTCTGTGCATTTGTCCTCTTTTAAGTATAACTTCAAGCGTTATCGTTTGTCGTACATTTCAGTATAGTATTGTTCATAGGCACCAGAAGTAATTCGGTTCATCCATTCCTCGTTTTCAAGATACCAACGTACTGTTTTTTCAATACCTTCTTCAAATTGCAATGAAGGTTCCCAACCGAGTTCGCGTTGCAGTTTTGTAGAGTCGATGGCATAACGGAGATCGTGGCCTGCACGGTCGGTGACGTAGGTGATGAGTTTTTCAGAATGTCCTTCAGGATTTCCTAAAAGTCGGTCAACGGTACGGATGAGCACGTGGATGATGTCGATGTTCTTCCATTCGTTAAATCCACCGATATTATAGGTGTCGCCCGATTTGCCTTGATGGAAAATAAGGTCGATGGCCCGTGCGTGATCCTCAACGTATAGCCAATCGCGTACGTTTTCGCCTTTACCATAAACGGGGAGAGGCTTGCCGTGTCGAATGTTATTGATGAAAAGCGGGATAAGCTTTTCTGGGAATTGGTAGGGGCCGTAATTGTTTGAACAATTCGTTACGATGGTGGGCATACCGTAAGTATCGTGGTAAGCGCGTACGAAGTGGTCGGAGCTGGCCTTTGATGCACTATAAGGCGAATGTGGATTATAGCTGGTTGTTTCGTAGAAGAAATCCTTGCCATAGGCCATGTGGTGCGTGCCCGAAGATGCTGTGGTAGAGAATGGAGGCTGAATACCTTCAGGATGGCTAAGTTCAAGGGCACCGTACACTTCGTCGGTTGAGATGTGGTAGAAGCGCTTGCCTTCGTAGCGTTCGGGTAAAGAATCCCAATAGGTGCGTGCAGCCTGGAGCAATGAAAGTGTGCCCATGACATTGGTGCGCGCAAAAGTAAAGGGATCCTTGATGCTGCGGTCAACGTGGCTTTCGGCTGCAAGGTGAATGACACCCGTAACAGCATGTTTCTTCATCAATTCACACATCTGTTCGTAATCGCAAATATCAGCACGAACAAAGGTGTAGTTTGGAGCATTCTCTATATCCTTGAGGTTTTCAAGATTACCAGCATAGGTGAGTTTGTCTAAATTGATAATCTTGTAGTTGGGATATTTATTGACAAAGAGTCGAACAACGTGGCTACCGATAAAGCCAGCGCCACCAGTGATGAGAATTGATTGCATCATTTGTAATAACAATTTTCAAGTCAACGAATAGACGAGATAGAATTCCTATAGCTTATGAATATAACGCATGTGTTGAAGTTCGTAAATGAGTACAAATAGACCAAGGGTGAGTTTGGTCTATTTGTTGACTTATGAATGCGTTATTCATTGACATCAGGAAGGAAGTTGTAATCGCGAGAATAGCGGAGCATTTGCTCGTCGTAACCCTCGGTGTAGTCTAATTCTACCTTTGTGATATTTCCTGCTTCATCAAATGTGGGCTTATAAACGGGGTTGATGAATCCCTTATAAGGCACGAGATCCAATGTCGCATAGCGTTCAAGGATTTCTTGGTGAAGTTCTGCATCAACCTTTACTGCGTATGTTTCAACAAGGGCGCGTGCTGCATTGAAGTCGCCTGTACTCTTGATGCGTTGAATTTCGCGAAGCAATTGTCCGAAAAGTTCGCGGAGGGCTTCGTAGTCGTTAATTTTTACGTAAGTCTTGTCGTTGTTTTTGACGAGCTCTACAACATTGTTGGCTTTACCGTGTTCGTAAGCCCAACGTGCGATCAGTTGGCGATTGCGCATGTGTGCTTCCTCGATGGTAAATCCGGGCTTAATACGCACAAGCTGAGTCATCAAACCATTGAGCATGTATGTGTAGTATTGCGACTTATAGGCTTCGGCATCAGGTGTGAGTCCTAATTCCACCATTTTGGCATCAGCCACATAGTAAAGTCCGAAGAGGTCGGCACGTGCTTCTTCAATGGTAGAACTGTAAGCTTTGAGGGCTTCGCTATCAACGCCAGGTGCGAGTTTACCAGAACCATGGCCAAGGCATTCGTGGAGGTCGGTGTGAAGGTCATCGCAGAGGTGACCGTACTTGCTGATCAATTCGCGTGTGGCATCGTCAATCACAAATTCCTGATTCATGCCGCTACCTGCTGATGCTTGCGCATAGGCTGCTGTGAGGTTTGAAATAGTTACACTCTTAGAACCATAGTCACGGCGAACCCAATCTGAGTTAGGCAAGTTAATACCAATAGCCGTTGAAGGATAGAGGTCGCCACCTAAGATTGCGGCAGTAATAACCTTTGCAGAAACGCCTTTGCACTTTTCTTTCTTAAATTCATCGGCAATAGGCGCATGGTCTTCAAACCACTGTGCATTTTCGCTCATCTTTTCAGCACGAGCTGTGGCTGCTAAATTCTTATAATTAACCAAAGCCTCCCATGAAGCCTTCATGCCTAAGGGGTCGCCATAGCTTTCTGTAAAACCATTGACGAAGTCAACGCTGCTCAGGGTGTCCTGCAACCAAAGGATGCTGTAGTCGTCAAAGGTGTGGAGGTCGCCACTGTTATAGTATTCAATAAGCTTATCAAGAACCTTGGCTTGACTTTCATTTTCAGCAAAAGGTTTTGCTTTTTCCAACCAATACACAATCTTTTCAATGGCTTGTCCGTAGAGTCCGCCAACCTTCCAAACGTTTTCGTAGAGTTTACCCTTTTCGTTCTCCATCAACTTGCTGTTCATGCCATACATGATGGGGCAGGGATCGTTAGGCTTACGCATCTTGGCATAGAAAGCTTCAGCTTCTTTTTGGGTAACACCTTCGCCATAGTAGTTTGCGGCAGATGTCAGCACTAAGTCCTCGCCATCTGCTTGGTTCACGCGCATTGGCATGATTGAAGGATCGAAGATGATGGGGAAAACTTCGTCGCAGAGTTGGTCAACTGTTTGTCCTTCAGCAAGAGGCAACTTTGCGGCATCTACGCTTTTGAGGGCCTCACGGAAGAAGTCCTGTGAGAAATCGGCTTCGAATTTCTCACATCCGTAGTGGTGGTGAATACCATTTGAAAACCACACGCGCTTAAGGTAAGTGGTCATGTTTTTAAAGTCCTCAGTGTCGCGGTTGCCTTGATAGTCGGTATAAACCGTTTCGAGCATGCGACGAATGCGCAGGTTGTAGCGTCCGTTTTGGTCAAATAGAATATCGCGACCAGCCAACGATGCTTCGCTGAGGTAGTAAATCAATGTTTGCTGCTTCAAACTTAGGTCTTCAAAACCTTCTACTTGATAACGCAACATTTGGATATCGGCAAATTTTTCGTCCGAATAATTGAAGGCAGGTTCGCTCGCTTCAGGAGCGGTACATGCCGTGAGTGCTGAGGCTAAAAGCATAGTTGCAGCTATTTTTCTCATACGTGAAATATGTGTTTGTTAAACTTTAAATTTATTTGTCTTTCCAAAAATCAGGGAATAATGGCAATAGGAGCGAGAAAATTTCTAAACGTCCCACCAACATTAAGAATGAGCACATCCACAGTCCGATGTCGGGAATGGCGTTCATGGCGTCGATCGGACCAATTTCATGGCCTATACCAGGACCAACATTGCTAAATGATGTGATGCTGAGGCTTAAGGCGTCAAGCATAGAATAATCAAGCGCCACAAACGTCATGGTACCTAACCCCAGAAGGGCAAAGCAGAGTGCGAAATAAACGAAAACCGTGCGTGCGACGTCGGTCGTGATGATTTTGTTGTTGATGCGCAAGGGAAACACTGCTTTAGGGTGTAGCAATCGGCGAAATTCGCTAATGCCGAGTTTGTAGGCGGTGAGTACGCGTACGGCTTTGATGCCTCCACTTGTTGAACCAGCACAAGCACCCATGGCACTGATGAGTAGTGTGAGTATGAGCAAACACGGGTGCCATTGATTAAAGTCGGCTGTTACAAACCCTGTGGTTGAAATCAAAGCAACCGTAGTAAAGGTGGAGTCTCTAAACGCTGTGGCGAATTGCTCGCCATTCACGCAAAGTGTAGTGCCTATGGATAAGGTGCAGAAAAGGATGATGAAAACGAAGAAGCGTAGCTCGCCATCCTTCCAAACTTCACGAAACTGGCGCTTTATGAAGAACATATAGACGAGGGTGAAGTTCACACTTGATATGAACATGAAGGCAATCGCAATCCACTCAATGTTGGGGTTGTTGAAATAAGCTAAGCTGTCTTGGTGTGTGGAGAACCCTCCTGTCGCAACAGTTGATAAGCCATGATTAATGGCATCAAAAAAATCCATACCAGCAAAATGGTAACTCGCTGTGCATGATATAGAGAGGAGCACATAGAGGCTCCAAAGCCAGCGGGCTGTGGTAGTGATTTTAGGATGTAGTTTCCCTATTTTTAAACCTGTTGACTCGGCAGAAAATAATTGTTGGTCGCCAGAACCCAAGGTGGGCAGAAAAGCTACTGTGAAAAAGACAATCCCCATTCCCCCGATCCAATGCATCAAACTGCGCCACCATAGGATGGAGTGGGGCAGTGTGTCGATATTTGTGAAAACACTGGCGCCTGTTGTGGTGAATCCCGACATGGCTTCAAAGAATGCCTGTGCCACATTGGTTAGGTGTCCGCCAAAAAGGAAAGGAAGCATGCCTATGATAGAATAAATCAGCCATGTGGATGAGAGGATCAGAAATCCGTCGCGGCGTCCTAATTTATTGACAGCACCACGCCCCATGTATTTAAATCCAATCCCTAAAGCGATGGTGAGGAAGATGGGAATACCAAAGGTGAAGTAATTGGTTTCTTCATAGAAGATGCCAACTCCAAGCGCAGTGAAAAGCAAGAATGCTTCAAGGAACAAGAGTGTTCCTACAACTTGCGATAATAAGCGGAAATTAATCATAATCGTTTGAGATTATCCCAATAAATCACCGATGAAGGAACGCGTTGAGAAGAATTTTTCCAATTTGTGAATCCCATCTTCAATGCAGAAGGCTACCACTTTATCGCCTTCCTGTAATTGTGTGTTCCCGTTAATGAGTTCGCATTTGCCATTGCGTACAAATCCGCCTAAAGTGGTGTTGGGTGGCAGGTGTAAATCGCGCACCAGGTGCTTAGTCACCTTACTACCTTTGTGTACTTTAATTTCAGCCACATCGGCATTGGCGATGGTTAACGATTTTAATGACTCAACATCGGCTTTCAGAAGCATTTGGTAGATATGGCTGGCGGCAAAAGTTTTTTTGTTGATGATTGTGCCAATTTCCAAACTCTCGGCCATACTGATGTAGTCGGAGTTTTCAACCATAGCCACAGTTTTTTGTACCCCCATTCGTTTAGCAGCCAGGCAAGCCAGGATGTTTGTTTCTGCATTTTCAGTTGTTGCTACGAATGCTTGTGTGTGGGCAATGTTCTCGTCCTGTAACAATCCAATGTCGCGCCCATCTGCTTGCAACAGCGTTAATCGACCGTTGTCAATGTCGTCGATAAACATATCTGCCAATTCTTCCACCCTTACGGGGTCTGTCTCAAATACTTTGATGTTGACGTGCTTAGGTAGGTTTTTGATGGTGTGGATTGCGGTAGAACTGCCGCCTAAAAGCATGACGTTTTTAACTTCCTTGTAACCAACCTTTCCAGCCACTTCTTTGATAAATTCAATGTGTTCGGGCATGGTCATGAAGTAAACAATGTCGCCTGGCGTGATGGTGGTGTTGCCGCGGGGAATAATAGTTTCGTTGCCATGTTTCAGGGCTACGATGATATAAGGCGTGGCGGGTCGGCAAAAATCCTTGAGTTGGAGGTTTGCAATTTGCGAATTATCTCTGATCTTGACGCCGAGAATAATGAGTTGTCCGTTTTGAAATTCCCACCATTGGCGCACCCATGAACGGTTGAGGTCATGACTAATTTCAAGGCCCGCCAGCATTTCTGGATATACCAACGAGTTGATGCCCACGCCCTTGAAGAACTGGCAAAACTCCGTTGTGACATATTCGCTGTTGTCCACGCGCGCCACGGTTTTCTTGGCGCCAAGCCTACTGGCCAACATGCATGAAGTTAAGTTACGCGCCTCGTCGGGGGTAACACCAATGAAAAGATCGGCCTTTCCTGCATCGGCATTGCGCAGGTCGTTGATGCTTGTTGGCGAAGCAACAAGCGTCATGATATACATGTTGGCATTTAGTCCTTCAAGTTTTTTAGGGCTTTCGTCCAATATTGTTATTTTGTGCTGTTCTCGAGCCAAAAGGCGTGCCAAGTGCGTACCAACAGCACCTGCACCAGCTATGATGATGTTCATATAGAACTTACTTAAT